>DATLFZ010000027.1:0-5036 GCA_035540795.1 Beijerinckiaceae bacterium
CGGCTACACGGCGGACCATTTCGTCGGGGCGATGAACTTCCCGCCGGACGTCGGGCGCCTCTTCCGGGATGGCGCGCGACGGGCGGGCCTCCCGTGAGGGCGTTCCCGGCTCAGTAACCCTGGTCGCGGTCGACCAGGTTCAGGAGGCGCTCGCCGGCGAGATAGCGCTCGAGGTTGTCGAGGAAGAGGGTCAGGCAGCGGGCGAGATACACGGTGTGGTCGTCGACGCTGCAATGGGGCGTGACGACGAGGTTCGGGGCGCTCCAGAACGGCGAATCCGCCGGCAGCGGCTCCTGCGGGAAGACGTCGAGCACGGCGCCGCCGAGGCTTCCATCGGCGAGCTTGGCGAGCAGCGCGTCGCAGTCGAATACCTTGGCCCGTCCGACGATCACGACCCCCGCCCCCGCCGGGAGGAGGTCGAGGCGGCGCCGGTCGATCAGGCCCGCCGTCGCCTTGGTCAGCGGCAGCGAGGAGATCAGGAAGTCCGCCTGCGGCAGCGCCGCGTCGATCTCGGCGAGGGTGAGGGAGCGATCGAGATGGGGCCGCTCGCCGCCGGAACGGCTGACCCCGACGGTGCGCGCGCCCAAGAGCTTGAGCAGTCGGGCGCCCTCGCCGCCGATCGCGCCGACCCCGAGGAGAACCGCGGTATTGCCGGCGATCGGCGGCCCGAATTGCGGGGCCCAGCGGCGGTGCTCCTTGTCGGTCGCGAAGCGGGGGATGCCGTAGTTCAGCATCAGGGCCGCGGTCAGGATGAACTCGCCGCCCTTCTCGGCGTGGACGCCGCTGGCGTTGGTGAGGAGCACGCCGGGAGGCAGGACGGGCAGAAACGCCTCGATCCCGGCCGAGACGCTCTGGACCCACCGCAGCCGCCTCAAGAGCGAGGCGTCGGCGAAGCGCCGGCCGGCGAACACGACCTCGGCGTCTTCGGCGACGCTCCCGAACCGGTCGGGATCGTCGTTGAAGGTCAGCGCGAGCCGGCCGGCGAGGCGAGGGCGGCGGGCGAGTTCGGCCTCGAACATCCCCGGCGCGAGCGTCATGGCCGCGTCGGCCGCTGGGTTGTTCTCCACGTGGACCCGGAGCTTTTCCATTCGCCTGCACCTGCCGTCGCCGCCCCCGCGGGGCCGCGTCCGCAGCTACCGGCAAGCGCCGCCGATGTCGATCCCGTCCGCGGTCAGGCGAGGCTCTCGGCGGTCCGGGTCATCTCGGGGCCGAGATATCCCCGCGCGCGCTCGTCCGCGACGAGGTCCGAAAAGCTCGCCTTCGGGGCGACCCGGCCGCCGTGGACGAGGAGGAAGCTCTCGGCGATCTCCTTCAGGATCTCGAGGTGATAGGCCGCGGTCGGGTGCAGGCAGACGAAGACGAGCTTTCCTTCCGCACGCAGCGTGCGGAAGAAGTCCAGCATGAACCCGATATAGCCGTCCTGGGTGTTGAACTGGGGCTCGTCGAAGAGGTGCAGGACCGGCCGACGGGTCGGCGAGGGCGCGAGCAGGGCCGAGGGCAGCAGCTTGCGGAACGAGCGCACCTGATAGGATTGGTGGTAGTGGATCGCGAGGCGGTCACGCTCGCGGTACTTGACCGTGTGGATGTCGGCGCCCGCGACCAGCACCCGGCCGGCGCTCGGCCGGTTCGATCCGGTGATCATCTCGAACAGGGTGGTCTTGCCGGCCCCGTTCGGGCCGACGACGCCGACGATGCGGCTCTCGGGGAAGACGAGGTCGGCTGCGAGGGTGAAGGTCGGCGTCCGGGAGAGCGCCCCCTTCGTGTAGACCTTCTTCAGTCCGTCGAGGACGAGGAGCGGCGCGGCCATCCAAAACCCCTCAGGTCCCGAGCAGCCGGCGGCGCAGGGCGCGGTCGTCCCGCAGGGTCGCGGCGGGACCGGACCAGGCGACCCGGCCGCGGTCGAGGACGGCGGCCCGGTTCGCGACGGACAGCGCGATCTCCGCGTTCTGCTCGACGACGATCGAGGCGACCCCCTCGTCCTGCAGGGTGCGGATGGTGGCCAGCACGTCGGCGACGATCTTGGGCGCGAGGCCCTGGCTCGGCTCGTCGAACAGGACGAGCCCCGGCGAGCCCAGAAGCGCGCGGGAGATCGCCACCATCTGCATCTCGCCCCCCGAGAGGTTCTCCGCCTCCCGGTGGAGCAGGTGCTCGAGGGGCGAGAAGATCGCGCAGGCGTCCTTCACGCTCCAGGCGCGGAAGCGCGAGCTCTTTCGAGCGATGGCGAGGTTCTTGGCCACGGTGAGAGTCGGGCACAGCCGGCGGTCGTCCGGCACCCAGCCGATCCCCGCCCGCGCCAGGCGGTGCGTCGGCCACTGGGTGACGTCGCGCCCGTCGAAGCGGATGCGGCCCCGGCGCGGCCGGGTCAGACCGAGGATCGAGCGCAAGGTCGTCGTCTTGCCGGCCCCGTTCGGGCCGAGGAGGGCGAAGACCTCGCCCGGCGCGACCTCGAGCGACACGTCGAACAGCACCTGCGTCTCGCCGTAGAAGGTCTGGATGCCCTCGACCGCGAGGAGCGGCGCCGGCTCGGGCGCCCGCAGGGCCGAAAGCGCGCTCATTGCAGCCGCCCCAGGTTCGAGCGCTTCACCCAGGGATTCTCCCTCAGCTCCGCCGGGGTGCCGCGGGCGATGACCTGCCCCCAATGGACGACGGAGATACGGTCGGCGAGGCGGAAGAGGAACTCCATGTCGTGCTCGATCGTCACGATGGCGAGCTTGCCCTTGAGACGCTCGACGAGGGCGGTGAGCCGGGCGATCCCGTCCGAGCCGAGGCCCGAGGTCGGCTCGTCGAGGCAGAGGATGCGCGGGCGCTGCGCGAGGGCGACGGCGATCTCGAGGGCGCGCCGGTCGCCGTAGGAGAGGTCCTTCGCCACCACCCCCGCCTTCTCGGCGAGGCCGACATCGGCGAGGAGCGCGCGGGCGGCGTCCTCGAAGTCCCTGTCGCCGACCGCCGGCCGCAGGCCGTCGAAGCCGCGGGCGCGGAAGGCGGGCAGCGCCACCTCCACGTTCTCGAGGGCGGTGAACTCGTTGAACAGGGTCATGATCTGGAACGAGCGGGCGATGCCGCGGGCCGCGATGGCGTGCGGCGGCAGCCCGGTCACGTCCTCCCCGTCGAGGCGGATGCGGCCCCGGCTCGGCTTCACCCGGCCGGTGAGGACGTTGAAGAAGGTGGTCTTGCCGGCCCCGTTCGGGCCCATGATGCCGTGCAGCTCGGCGGGCGCCACGTCGAAGCTGATCTCCTCCAGCACGACCCGGTCGCCGAAGCGGACGTGGATGTCGCGGGCCTCCAGAATCACGGCTCAGCCCCGCAGAACGGGCGCGGGCGCCGCCGGCCGGCGCAGCCGCGTCGAAAGCGCCTGGCGGGCGTCGCGGACGGCGCCGGCGACCCCCTCCGGCTTGAACAGGACCACGGCCACGAACAACAGGCCGAACCACAGCATCCAGGCGGTCGTCCAGGCGCCGATCACGTCGCGGGCGACGAGGAAGACGACGACGCCGATCACCGGGCCCCAGAAGCTGACGAGCCCGCCGCCGACCAGCACCATCATGACGATGTAGCCGGAATGGTGCAGGCTCATCACGTCCGGGAAGGCGGAGTTCTGGGCCATCGCGAACAGGCCGCCGGCGAAGCCCGAGATCGCCGCCGAGATGGTGAACACCGCCATCTTGTAGAGGCGCACCGGGTAGCCGAGATGGGCCGCCCGGGTCTCGCTCTGCTTGATCGCCGAGAGCACCCGGCCGAACGGGGAATGGGTCAGCCGCCACAGGCCGACCACGGCCAGGATGAACAGGACGAGCACGAAGTAGTAGAGGGCGACGTTGCTCGAGATGTCGAAGGCGACGAAGCCGAGATCGACCGGCAGGCGGGCGATCTTGAGGAGCCCGTCCTCGCCGCCGGTGATCGAATGCGCCTTCTGCGACACGAACCAGAAGATCTGCCCGAAGGCGATGGTCATGAAGGCGTAGTAGATGCCGCGCCGATGCGAGATGAAGAGCGCCACGACGAGGCCGGCGAGCCCCGCGGCGAGCAACGCGCCCATCAGGCAGAGCCACAGGTTCGGCGCGACGTTGAACTGGGTCAGGCCGAAGGCGTAGGCGCCGATGCCGAAGAAGGCGCCGTGCCCGAAGGACGGCAGGCCGGCGGTGCCGAGCAGGAGGTTGAAGGCGAGCGCGTAGATCGACCAGATCAGGATCTCGAGGCCGAGATAGGGGTAGAGGCCGATCCGGCCGATCCACAGGGGGACCGTGGCGAGGACGAGCCAGAGCGCCAGCATGGTCGGCGTGACGAGCCTGTCGGCGTGCGGCGGCGTCTTCATTCAGGCCTCCAGGACGCTCTTCTTGCCGAACAGGCCGCGAGAGCGGACCGTCACCACGGCGACGAGGAGGAGATACATGGACAGCATCGACCACTCGGAGGCGTAGGCGCCGGAGAGCCCCACCACGAGCCCGACCATGATGCCGGCGACGACCGCGCCCCAGAACGAGCCGACCCCGCCGAGCACGATCACCAGGAAGGCCGGCACGACCGCGTCGACCCCCATGTGCGGGCGCATGCCCCAGATCGGCGCGAGCACGATCCCGGCCACCGCCGCCAGCATGGTGCCGAGCACGAACACGGCGGTGCGGAGCTTCGACAGGTCGATGCCGAGCGCCCGCACGATCTCGCTGTCGTGGGCGCCGGCCTTGATGATGGCGCCGTAGGGCGTCTTCTCGATGAGGAGCCAGGTGAGGCCGATCACCAGCGCGGCGATGCCGGCGGCGTAGAAGCGGTAGGTCGACCAGATCAGGTCGAGGGCGATGAAGCCGCCCGAGATGCCTTGCGGCACGGGCAGGACGTAGTCCCGGGTGCCCCAGATCAGGCGGATCGATTCCTCGATCACCATGGCGCAGCCGAAGGTCAGGAGGAGGCCGAAGAGCGGGTCCTTGCCGTAGGTCCGGCGCATGACGAGCTCGACCGCGATCCCGACGATGCCGACGATCGCGGGCGCGATCAGGAGGGTGAGCGCGTAGCGAAGCCCGAGCGGCTGGGCGAGCCACCAC
>DATLFZ010000028.1:0-5935 GCA_035540795.1 Beijerinckiaceae bacterium
TTCCGCGGCGAGAGCTACCTCTGGTGGCAGGTGGGCGAGCTGTCCTTCGACACCTTCATGGCCCGCATGCGCGGCCGCGCCTGAGGCGGTCGACGCACGGGCGCGACGCCGGCCACAAACGCTCGCGAGGGCGGGACTCTCTCCCACCCCCTCCCCTTGAAGGGGAGGGGCGCCCGCGCCTCCTGCGCCGAGGATCCGGGGGGAGTTCTTCCCCCCGCAAGCGGGCTCAGCGGGCCGGCATCCCCGTCTCGACGAGGCGGGCGAAGAGCGACACGCCGTAGGGGATGGCGGCGTCGTTGAAGTCGTATTTCGGGTGGTGGACCCCGGCGGTGTCGCCGTTGCCGAGGAAGATGTAGGCGCCGGGGCGCTCCTCGAGCATGTACGAAAAATCCTCGGCGCCCATGAGCGGCGCGACGGTGGTGTCCACGGCCTGCTCGCCGCCGATCTCCGCCGCCACCTTGGCCATGAAGGCGGTCTGTTCGGGGTGGTTGAAGGTGACCGGATAGCCGCGGCGGTAATCGACCTGGGCGGTCGCGCCGTAGGTCGCCGCCACGGCGGCGACCACCGCCTTGAAGCGCTCCTCGACGAGGTCGCGCACCGCGGGGGTAAGGGTGCGCACGGTGCCCATGATCTTCGCGGTCTGCGGGATGACGTTGTAGGTGTCGCCGGCATGCAGGGCGCAGACCGAGACGACCGCGGATTCGAGCGGGTCGACGTTGCGCGAGACGATCGACTGCACAGCGCCGACGATCTGCGTCGCCACGAGCAGGGTGTCGACGCATTCGTGCGGGCGCGCCGCATGGCCGCCCTTGCCCTCGACGAGGATGTCGAACCGGTCGGCCGCCGCCATCATCGGGCCCGGCCGGATGGCGAAGTTGCCGAGCGGCACCCCCGGCATGTTGTGCAGGCCGTAGACCTCCTGCACGCCGAAGCGCTCCATGAGGCCGTCCTTGCACATCTCGGCGCCGCCGCCGCCGCCCTCCTCGGCCGGCTGGAAGATCATGATCGCGGTGCCGTCGAAGTTGCGGGTCTCGGCGAGGTATTTCGCGGCCCCGAGGAGCATGGCGGTGTGGCCGTCGTGGCCGCAGGCGTGCATCTTGCCCGGCACCTTCGACTTGTAGGGCAGGTCCGTCGCCTCCTCGATCGGCAGCGCGTCCATGTCGGCGCGGATGCCGATGGTGCGCCCGCTCCCGTTCGCCTTGCCGCGGATGACGCCGACCACCCCGGTGCGGCCGATCCCGGTCACCACCTCGTCGCAGCCGAACTCCTTGAGCTTGTCGGCGACGATGCCGGCGGTGCGGTGCACCTCGAACAGGATCTCGGGGTTCTCGTGGAAGTCGCGGCGCCAGGCGGCGACTTCGTCGGCGAGGGCGGCGACGCGGTTGATGACGGGCATGGCTCGTTCCTTGCGGGGGATTGCCGGCACAACACCAGAGTGCACCGTCCTGTCAACCTTCGCCGCTCAGCGGAAATGCTCGGCGCGGATGACCTGCACGTCGGAGACCGCGACGATGCCGATGTGGCGGGAGACGACGCCGTAGGCGGCCTCGAGCACCTCGTCGACCCGGGCGCCGTCGATGATGCACAAGACCATCACCATCCGGCCGGCGTCGCCGGCGAGCCCCTCCCGGCTCCAGCCGCCGCCGGAGCCGCGGCCGGCCAGCGCCGGCAGGACCGTGTAGCCGCTCACGTTCGCCTTCTCGAGCCGGTCGATGAGGCGGTTGAGGGCGGGGGCCTCGAGAACGATCTCGATGCGCTTCTTGGGATGCGTCTGCATGGGGCCTCCGTCAGCGCGCGACCCAGGCGGCGAGCGCGAGATAGAGCGGGATGCCGAGGGCCAGATTGAACGGAAACGTCACCCCGAGCGAGAGGGTCAGGTAGATGGCGGGCTTCGCCTGCGGCAAGGCGAGGCGCATCGCCGCCGGGACGGCGATGTAGGAGGCCGAGGCGGTGAGCGTGATGAACAGCGCCGTGCCGCCGTGGCTGAGCCCGAGCGGGATCGCGACGAGGGTCGCGAGCGCCGCCGAGAACAGGGGCATGGCGATGCCGAAGCCGAGCACCGGCGGCGAGAGGTGGCGCAGGCCCTCGCGCATGCCGCGTCCGGCGACGAGGCCCATGTCGAGGAGGAACAGGCACAGGATGCCGCGGAAGGGATCGACGATGAACGGCGCGATCATGGCGAGGCCGCGCGCGCCGGTGATCCAGCCGATGAAGAACGAGCCGACCAGCATCACCACCGAGGCGTTGAGGCCGACCTCGCGCAGGAGGGCGCCGGGGCCTTCGCCGCTCTCCGCCGCGCCGGAGCGGCGGGCGATGAGGAGCGCGGACAGGATCGCCGGGGTCTCCATCACGGCCGCGACGGCGACGAGGTAGCCCTCGAACGGCAGGCCCGCGCCGCGCACGATCTCGGTCGCGGCGACGAAGGTGACGATCGAGATCGAGCCGTAGTGCGCCGCGACCGCGGCCGCGTCGGCGGCGCCGAGCGACGAGACCGCCCGCAAAGCGGCATAGCCGATCACCGGCAGGACGAAGGAGAGGGCCGCGCCGGCGAGCATGGTGCCGATGAGCGCGCCCGTCACCCCGCTCGCCGCCACCTCGGCACCGCCCTTGAAGCCGATCGCCAGCATCAGGTAGAGGGCGAGCGTCTTCGCCACCGCCTCCGGGATCGACAGGTCGGAGCGGGCGAGCGCCGCCGCGAGGCCGAGGGCGAAGAACAGCACCATCGGCGACAGGAGATTCTGGGCGGCGAGGTCGACGAGGCTCACGGGCGGCTCCGGCTGCGGCCCGATTTAAGGCAAGCGCGGCGGTTGGCAATCCGCTCAGGCGAGGTCGACCGGGCTCGCCGGGATCTCCCCCATCAGCACGCGCTCGTACAGCGCGACGAAGCCCTTGGGCTCGATCACCTCGTCGGTGCCGCGCAGGGCGGACAGGGTCCACCACTTGGTGCCGTGGACCGGGTTGTCCTCGGTCTCGAACAGGCGCGCGGTGTCGAGCTCCGCGGTCGGGCTGCGCACCACGTAGTAGCGCTCCTTCGCGAAGCGCGGCTCGCGGAAGAGCGTGAAGGGCACCTCCCGGCGCCCGACCAGCGGGCCGAGCTCGACGCCCTTGAGGCCCGTCTCCTCCTCGAGCTCGCGCAGGGCCGCCTCCTCGAAGCTCTCGCCGTCCTCGCGGCCGCCGCCCGGGGGGAACCAGAAGTCGCGCTTGCCGGGCCGCGCGGGATCGACGTCCCGCACCGCCTCGTAGGAGATGAGGAGGACCCGGTCGTCGGGGTCGAGCAGCACGATGCGCGCGATGTCGCGCGGCTTCAGCTTGGGCATGGGGCCTCGCTCGGTGCCGGGGCAGAACGCGCAGCCGCTCGGGTGGTTGCCCTACTCTGCCGCGGCGCGCGCCGCGGGCGCAACCGCCCGCGCGGCGAGACCGGCCCGCTCCAGCGCCTCGGGCATCGGGCCGCCTGTCGCCCAGTCCAGGAGCTCCACCGTGTGGACGATCGGGATCGCCGTGCCCTTCGCGATCTGGGTCATGCAGCCGATGTTGCCGGTGGCGATGAGATCCGGGCGCACGGCCTCGATGTTGGCGACCTTGCGGGCCCGCAGCTGCCCGGCGAGTTCGGGCTGGAGCAGGTTGTAGGTGCCGGCCGAGCCGCAGCAGATATGCCCCTCGGGCACGTCCTTCACGGCGAAGCCGACCCGCTTCAGGAGGCGCTTCGGCTCCTCCCGGATCTGCTGCCCGTGCTGCATCGAGCAGGCGGAATGGTAGGCGACCACGAGGTCGGTCTCGATCGCCCCCGGCCCGAGGCCGAGCGAGGCGACGTATTCGGTGACGTCCTTGGCGAGATCGGACACCCGCTTCGCCTTGTCGGCATAGGCGGGATCGTCCCGGAACATGAAGCCGTAATCCTTGATCGTGGTGCCGCAGCCCGAGGCGGTGATCACGATCGCGTCGAGGCCGCGCTCGATCTCGGCCGTCCAGGCGTCGATGTTGCGCCTGGCGAAGGCGTGCGCCTGCGCCTCGCGGCCCATGTGGTGGACGAGGGCGCCGCAGCAGCCCTCGCCGGTCGCCTGCACCACCTCGACCCCGTGCCGGTTGAGGAGGCGGATGGCGGCCTCGTTGAAGCCCGGCTCGAGCACCGGCTGCGCGCATCCCGACAGGATCGCCACGCGCCCGCGGCGGAGCCCTTCGGCGGGGAACACCCCCGGCCCCTCGAAGGGCGAGCGCGACGGCAACCGCGCGGGGGCGAGCTCGAGCATCGCCCGCAGGCGATTTCCGACCCGCGGCAGCAGGCCGATCAGCCCGCTGAACGGCCGCCCGAGCTGCGCGGCGAGGATCGCGAGCCGGAACCGGTTCGGATAGGGCAGCACGGCGGCGAGCAGGGAGCGGATCGCCCGGTCGTGCCAGGGCCGGCGGTGGGTCTCCTCGATATGGGCGCGGGCGTGGTCGACGAGGTGCATGTAGTGCACCCCGGACGGGCAGGTGGTCATGCAGGAGAGGCAGGAAAGGCAGCGGTCGATGTGCTTGACCACCTCCGGCGTCGCCGGCTTCCCCTGCTCGAACATCTCCTTCATCAGGTAGATGCGCCCGCGCGGACTGTCGAGCTCGTCCCCGAGGAGGAGGTAGGTCGGGCAGGTGGCGGTGCAGAACCCGCAATGGACGCAGGTCCGCAGGATCTTCTCCGACGACGCCATCGCCGGATCGCGCAGCTGCTCGGGCGTGAAATTGGTCTGCATCCGGCCTTCCTACCGCAAGCGGATGCCCGCGTCAGTGGCGCCCCGCCGACCCGTGTCGTAGATTGAGGGCCATGCGTCGAGAAGAAGTGATCGCGAAGTTGAGGGCCGCCGAGCCGGACATCCGGGCGCATGGCGTCGCCCGGCTCTACCTCTTCGGCTCGATCGCCCGGGACGAGGGCGGGCCCGCCTCCGACATCGACGTCTTCGTAGACCCCGATCCGGACCGGCGTTTCGGTTTCGACGAGTTCATGACCGTATACGAGCTGCTGCAGGAGCGGCTCGGACCGGGGGTGGACTACACCACGCGAACGGGACTGCACCGACGCCTCCGGCCCGAGATCGAGAAGACCGCCGTGCGGGTGTTCTGATCCGATGAATATGCAGCGCGTCCAGCGTCGGCTCCAGGATATCCTCGACGAAATCGCAGGGATCCGGGCTGCGACCGCCGGCCGAACCTTCGACGACTTCGTGCAGGATTGGGTCACCATCCGAGCCACTCAACACGGGCTTCTCATCATCGCCGAAGCGGTGAAGCACCTGCCAGAAGAGGCGACGGGGATGCGGCCCGAGATTCCGTGGGGGCGCATCCGGGCCCTCGGAAACTTTCTCCGGCACGATTATGCATCGATCGACAACGCCGTGATCTGGAGCATCGTCACGGCGCATCTCGGACCCCTCGAAGACGCCGTGCAGGCGATCCTCGCTACCCGGACGGGAAGCATGTAGGCGGCCCTCACCTCGGCGTCCGGACTTCGAGGCGAGCCCGTCAGGCTGCGCTCGTCAGCAGGAGCGCGGTGACGCCGACCGCAACGAGGCTCAGGGCCCAGACCGCATCGAGATTGACCCAGACCCGGTTGAGGACGCCCAGGCCGAACCAGGCGTGGACGGCGAGCGCGCAGGCGCCGCCCGCGGCGACCATCATGGCGCTGTGCACGACGGCGACCCCCGCCGCGAGCGCGGCGTTGCCCGCGACCGTGGGAGCCGCGCCGGGCTCCGGACCCGCGACACCGCAGAGCCCGAGATAGGCGGGCACGAGCATCAGAGCCGCCCCGTGCGCCAGCGCGACCGCGAAGGACCAGGCGGCGAGGCGGCCGGGCGGGATGCGGGCGAGGGCGCGCGGATGGCGCCGCAGCAGCAGCCAGACCCCCCAGCCGACGAGAAGCAGCGCCGCGGCGACCCGGATCTCACGGGCCCACACGACGAGCATCGCC
>DATLFZ010000029.1:0-5802 GCA_035540795.1 Beijerinckiaceae bacterium
GTCGAGAATGAGGTCGCGCTCGTCGGCCGCACCGTGTCGGAGGTCGAGCGCGACCTCATTCTCGACACCCTCGATCATTGTCTCGGCAACCGCACGCACGCGGCCAAGATCCTGGGGATCTCGATCCGCACCCTGCGCAACAAGCTGTCGGAATACACCGGCGCCGGGCTCGCGGTGCCCGAGCCCGGTCAGGCCCGGATGCAGCCGGCCTTCTGATCAGCGCTCCGGGCGGCGGGCGAAGGAGCGCACGCGGCGGCGGCTCGCGCCGAGGTCGCGCCGCACGGCCGGGGGCCGGCCGGCGATGTCCGCGGGCGCCTCGTCCGCATCGGGGGCGTCGAAGCCGACGCCGTAGGACAGGCCCGAGGCGGTGTTCTGGGCCGCGCCGATCGCGTCCGAGGCGATCTCGGCGCTCGCGTCCGGCGCGGGCATCTGGAACACCTCCCGCTCCGGCTCCTCCTGCCAGCCCTGCGCCCGCCAGGAGGCCTCGCGCTCGTCCATGTCGATGGTGCCCGCCTCCTCGAGGATCTCGACGGCCCGGTCGTGGTCGGCGTCGCCGGTGCGCACGCTGACGAGGTATCCGCCCCGGCGCAGGCCTTCCGCATAGAGGGAGCGGTCGCGGTCTGGCAGGAACAGCTCGGTCAAGCCGTACCAGAAGCCGGTGCCGCCGTCGGCGAGCGCCGAACGGACCGGGGGTTCGGGCCCGCCCGGGTCGCGCTCGTGGCCGGGCAGGAGCCGCACGTCGTCGCCGACGAAGCCCGCCTCGCGCAGCCGGCTCACCGCCGCGTCCGCGTCGGCGCGGGAATCGAAGAACGCCGTGACCGTGTAGGGATGCGGCTCCATCGTCGCCTCCGCGCTCGCCCGGGAAACGCGGCCGTTTCCGGCGCGGTTCCGCGCTCTTAACCCGCCGCTAACCATGCGCCCGGCAAGAATTGCCGGGCGAGGGGAGCGGCATGAGCCAGGCGACGATGGCGGCGCGGACCGGCGGCTTGGCGCGGGAGGCCTGGGGCGGCCTCGGCGGGCTCGCCAAGCGCTCGGACCTGTTCCTGGCCGTGGGCGTGATGGGCATCCTGGTGGTGCTGATCTTCCCGCTGCCGCCGATCCTGCTCGACCTCCTGCTCGCGGTCTCGATCATCTTTTCCGTCCTCATCCTGATGACGGCGCTCTTCATCGAGGAGCCGCTCGAGTTCTCGTCCTTCCCGACCGTGCTCCTGATCGCGACCATGCTGCGGCTCGCGCTCAATCTCGCCTCGACCCGGCTGATCCTGTCGCGCGGCCACGAGGGCACCGCCGCCGCCGGCCACGTCATCGAGGCCTTCGGCCACTTCGTCATGGGCGGCAATTTCGTGATCGGCGTGATCGTGTTCGCGATCCTCATCATCGTGAACTTCGTCGTCATCACCAAGGGCTCGGGGCGCATCGCCGAGGTCGCCGCCCGCTTCACCCTCGACGCCATGCCGGGCAAGCAGATGGCGATCGACGCCGACCTCTCGGCCGGGCTCATCGACGAGAAGGAGGCCCGCGCCCGCCGCAAGGCGCTGGAGGACGAGAGCAGCTTCTACGGCGCCATGGACGGCGCCTCGAAATTCGTTCGCGGCGACGCCATCGCGGCCCTGCTCGTGACCTTCATCAACGTGGTCGGCGGCATCGTCATCGGCGTCGCCCAGATGGGCATGAGCTTCTCCGACGCCGCCAAGGCCTACACGCTGCTCACCTGCGGCGACGGGCTCGTGAGCCAGGTGCCGGCGCTGATCGTCTCGACCGCGGCGGGCCTGCTCGTGTCCAAGGCCGGCGTGCGCGGCGCCGCCGACAAGGCCCTCACGCGCCAGCTGTCCCACTACCCGAAGGCGCTCGCCATGTCGGCGGCGGTGATGGGCCTCGTCGCCCTCCTGCCCGGCATCCCGATGCTGCCGTTCCTGGCGCTCGGCGGCGGCGCCGCCTATCTCGCCCGCCGGGCCGACCGGCTCAACCGCGCCCGGGCGGCGGAAGAGGCGGCCGTGCCGGCGGGGCCCGCCGCGGCGCCGGCGCCCGGCGACGAGCCGATCGCCGACGTGCTGCGCCTCGACGACCTCAAGATCGAGATCGGCTACGCCCTCGTGCCCCTCGTCAACGGCAGCGACGGCACGGACCGGCTGACGGAGCAGATCAAGGCCCTGCGCCGGCAGCTCGCCGTCGAGGTCGGCTTCGTGATGCCGTCCGTGCGCATCCTCGACAACGTGCAGCTCGAGTCGAACACGTACGTGATCCGGGTCAAGGAGATCGAGGCCGGCACCGGCACCATCTATCCGGGCCTGTTCATGGCCATGGACCCGATGGGCGGCCAAGTCCAGCTGCCGGGTCACCACGTGCTCGAACCGACCTTCGGCCTGCCCGCGACCTGGATCGACGCCGCGCTCCGCGAGGAGGCGCAGATGCGCGGCTACACGGTGGTCGACGCGGCGACCGTGGTCTCGACCCACCTGACCGAGGTCATCAAGGGGCACATGCCCGACCTTCTGTCCCACATCGAGGTGCAGAAGCTCCTGAAGGAGCTGCCGAAGGAGCACGCCGACCTCGTCAAGGAGATCGTGCCGGCGCAGATCTCGACCACCGGCGTGCAGCGCGTGCTGCAGCTCCTCCTCGGCGAGCGGGTGTCGATCCGCGACCTCGGCACCATCGTCGAGGGCATCGCCGAGGTGGCCGGCGCCCTCAAGAACCCGCGCGACATCGTCGAGCACGTGCGCATGCGCCTGTCGCGCCAGATCTGCGCCCAGCACCAGGCGCCGGGCGGGCACCTGCCCATCGTGACCCTGTCACCCCAGTGGGAGGCGGCATTCCTCGAATCGATCGTCGGCCAGGGGGAGGAGCGCCACCTGGCCATGCAGCCCTCGCGGCTGACCGAGTTCGTCCACGCGGTGCGGGAGCGCTTCGAGGACGCGGCGCGGCTCGGCGAGATGCCGGTCCTCGTCACCTCGGTGCAGAGCCGGCCGTTCGTGCGCTCCATCGTCGAGCGCTTCCGCCGCGAGACCCCGGTCCTCAGCCAGGGCGAGATCCACCCGCGGGTCCGGCTGAAGACCGTCGGCAGCGTGTGAGGCCTACTTCTCGTCCTCGAGATGGCCGATGTGGCGCTGGGCGTAGAGCTCGAGGCCGACCTGCTGGACGAGGTTGAGCTGGGTCTCGAGGAAGTCGATGTGGCCTTCCTCGTCCTCGGCGAGCTCCTCGAACAGGCGCTTGGAGACCCGGTCGTTGACCTGGTCGCAGTACTGCGCCGCCTCGAGGTAGAGGGCGCGGGCGTCGATCTCGGCGGCGAGGTCGCATTCCAGGATCTCGCGCACGTTCTGGCCGATGCGCAGCGGATCCAGGACCTGCATGTTGGGGAAGCCCTCGAGGAAGATGATGCGTGTGACGAACTTGTCCGCGTGTTCCATCTCCTCGATGGATTCTTCGCGCCACTTCTTGGCGAGTTCCTTGTAGCCCCAGTCGTCGAGGATGCGATAGTGCAGCCAGTACTGGTTGACCGCGGTCAGTTCGCTGCGCAGGCCGCGGTTCAGGTAATCGATGACCTTGGGGTCGCCCTTCATGATGGTCCTCTCGCAGGTCGGCGCCGTCGCCGGGACGCATTACGCATTCGCAACCGCCCGGGTTCCTACTCCCGGGTCGGCGGCGGCGCAATCGCGTGGGGGTCAGACGGCGGGACTCGCGGGCACCGCCACCGGGCAGGCGCAACCGCCGCCGCCGCAGCCCTGGTGGGCGGCGTGGTCGGCGGCGGCGAGCGCGGTCTCCATGATCGCCCGGATCGTGCGGGCGCAATGCCCGCATTCGGGCCGGCAGCCGAGGCAGCGATAGACCTGCGCCGGCGTGCGCGGACAATCGGGCCCCGGCGCGAGGCAACCGCGCACGTCGCCGTCCGAGAAGACGTTGCAGGAACAGACGATCATCGAAAGGCCAGTTTGGAACGCTTCGAAACTGTAGTTCTCTCAACCACTTAAAGCGCATGTGGGGCGGCCGCGCCATCCGGGAAACTACGCACCCGGCGCGGTCGGATGCCACAGGGGCGCGTAGCCGGCGCCGAGCGCCGCGAGCGCCGTCGGCGGGGTGAGGACGTCGACCGGGCCGGCGGGGCGGGGCGCGGGCGGGCCGTAGCCGGCGGGCGACCAGGGCAGGGCGAGCGCGCCGCGCAGGGCGAGGACCGTGTCGCCGGCGGCGTGCATCGCGCCGTCGGGCAGGTCCTCGGCCACGAGCCTGTGGACCCGCTTGCGCCGGCCGTCGAGGCGCTCGGCATGGAGCCGGGCGTCGATCGCGTCGAGGCTCGGCGCGGCGGCGAAGCCGAGCCCGCGCCCGACGGCGTCCTGGAAGGCGCGGGAGTCGGCCCGGCGGCACTCGGCGCAGGGACGGTGCCCGGCCGCGAGCGCCGTCGGCTCGTCGAGGAAGAACAGCTCGGTGTAGCCGCGGCCCCAGACCTCGCGCCGGCGGCCCTTGAAGGCGAGGACGCAGCAGATCCAGCGCCGCCCGGCGAAGGCCCGAACGGGCGTCCGGGTCGCCGGATCGTGGATGCGGCCGCGATTGCCCATCAGGAGGCCGCGGGCCGGGGTCGCCGTCAGGGTGCCGAAGGGCGTGACCCGGTTCGGCAGCATCAGCGCGGCAGGGCCGAGGTGACCGCCGCGTCGGGAGCCAGCGGCGGCGGCTCGGTCCGGTCGAGCCCGTAGACGTCGTCGCGGAAATGCACGGTGCCGTCCGGGCCCGCATAGCCGGTGAGGTAGACCCAGGCGACCGGTACCGGCTTCGGCAGTTTCACGTCGAGCCGCTCGCCCCCGGCGATCGCCGCGTCGATGTCGCGGGCGCTCCACGGTCCGTTCGGACCGATGGCGCCGTCGAGGAGCCAGCCGACGAAGGCGCGCACGTCTCCGACCCGCACGCAGCCCGAGGAATGGAACCGGTCGGCGCGGGCGAACAGGCGCTGGGCCGGGGTGTCGTGCAGGTAGACCGCGTGCCGGTTCGGCATGTCGATGCGGATGCGGCCGAGGGAATTGGCCACGCCCGGGTCCTGGCGCAGGGTGAAGTCGGCGGCGCGCTGCGTCGACCAGTCGATGCGCGTCGGATCCACCTCGAGTCCGTTGGCGTCGAGGATGCGGATCTTCATCTTGGCGAGGTAGCCCGGGTCCTTGCGCATCTGCGGGATCACGTCCTTCTTCACGATGGAGGCGGGGAGCGTCCAGGTCGGGTTGAAGTTGACGTTGGTGATCCGGGTCTCGACCGTCGGGGAGGGCCGGTCCTTCTTGCCGACGACGGCCACGTAGCGCCGCACCACCTCGCCCTTCTCGACCGCCTCCACCGCCGCCGCCGGGATGTTCACGACGACGTAGCGCTCGCCGAAGGCGAAGCGCGAGCCGGCGAGGCGCTGGGCGGAGGCGGCGAGCTGGCGGAAGCGGGTCTCGGCCGGCACGTTGAGGGCCTCGACGGTGCGCGCGCCGACGAAGCCGGTCTCCGGCAGGCCGTGGCGGGCCTGGAACCGCTTCACCGCGGCCTCGACCGCGCCGTCGAAGGCATCGGAGCGGGGCAGGTCCGGCGCGAGGTCCTCGGTGAGGACGAGCCGGCGCCGCAGGGCGTCGACGAGGGGACCGCCGTCGCCGCGCTTCAGCCGCGCGGAAGCGGGCAGGGCCGGCCAGCCGCCGTTCTCGGCGATCTGCAGGTAGCGGTCGGCGGCCCGCAGGGTCGCGACGAAGCTGTCGGGATGGAGCGTCGGGCGGGGATCCTGCGACAGGGGCGCGAAGGCGGGCGCCTTGGCCGCCGGCTTCGCGGGAGTCGGGGAGCTCGGCGGGGACGGCG
>DATLFZ010000030.1:0-5151 GCA_035540795.1 Beijerinckiaceae bacterium
CGCCCCCTCGCGGACGAGCTCCCGTCCGGCCGCGAGGAAGGGCGCGAGCAGCGCGTCGTCGGTGAGCGTCGTGGCCTGGGCCGCGCTCGCCCCCGCCACGGTCCTGAACCGGACCGGAAAGCGCCAGGTGTCCGGGTGGCCGACGTCGCCGGGAAAGCGCTCGAAGGCGGTGTCGAGCATGAGGATGCCGATCACCCCAAAAACTCCCGCCAGGCGCCCCGGAAGGGGCGGAAGGTGAAGCGCACGATAGACCGTCCGGCCGGAACCGCCACCGCCCGGAACAGCACGTTGGCGCGCAGGACCGGGGCCGGGCGGCCGTCGATGTCGGCGAACCACCACGGGTGCCACGGGTCGGCGAGAACGAGCCAGCCGGGGCCTTGCGCCTCGACCTCGATCGCCACCTCCGTGTTGCGGTAGGCGAGGACGCGGGCGCTGCCGCCCGGCGTCGGCGCGGGCGCGTCCGGCGCCGTCTCAAGCAGCACGGTCGTGCGCAGGTCGACCTCGGGCCAGCGGCCGGTGCGCACGATCTCGGCGAAATCCGCCTGACGCGCCGCCCCCACGAAGAGCGCCCGCGGGAAGGCGCGGGGATTCTCGTAGACGAAGCCGCCCGGGTGCTTCGCCACGAGGGTCAGGTCGCCCGGGCGCAGGTTCTTGTCGATCTCCTCGACCGGCACCCCGGTCGCGATCAGGCGCAGGCCCAAAAGGTCGGCCAGCGTCGAGCGGTAGGACGGGAAGAGGGGGGCGAACTTGCGCTGGTCCGGCAGCGCCACGTGGTCCTCGGCCCCGGTCGCGGCGCTGTAGAGGCCGAGCCGGACCGGGTTGTAGCCGAGCACGTTGTGCAGGCGGTGGACGAGACCGGCGTTCGGCCAGTGGAAGCCGAGCCCGGCGAGTTCGACCCGGTCGAGGGGCGCCGCCCCCTTGAGGATCTCGACGATGGGATCGCGGCCGTCCGGGCGGAGCACCGCGTAGGTCTCGGGGGGCAGGGCGGTCGATTCGTTCGGGCCGTTGTTCCAGCCGAGGTCGAGGACGAGGAAGGCGACGAGCCCCGCCGCCGCGAGCGGCGTTCCTGGAAGCCAGCGGAATAGGGCGAGGGCGGCGAGCAGGAACGCCGCCGCCCCGACGAGGGGCCAGGCCGCGATGGCAAGCGTCCCCTTCCAGACCGCGAGCGCGAGACCGACCGCGAAGGGAGCGGCGAGGACCGCCGCCTCGATCGCCCGGAAGCGGGGCGTCGCGGCCGGAAAGGTCCCGGACCACCAGCGATGCACGCCGTAGCCGGCCAGAACCGCGCCGAGGAGGCCGATGAGGAACGCGGCGTCGGCGGGCCGGCGGAAGAGGTCGGCCCCGGGGAGGAGGAAGGCGGCCTGGAAGAAGGGCGTGTAGCGCCCGAGCGCATAGAGGAGGGCGACGACGAAGGCGATCATGAAGAAGCGCACCTCGCGGGCCCACAGGACGCCCCGCAGGGCGCCGAGCACGATCAGCGCCGCCGGCAGGGCGCCGATGTAGAGGACGCCCATGTTGCGGGCGAGGAAGAGGTCGACGGGCCCCCAGCGCGGGCTCGGCGGTCCCCAATAGTCGACGAACGGGCCGTCGGCCCCGAAGAGGTTCGGGACGATGCCGGTGAGCAGCAGGGTCGGGTGGAGCGACCCGCGGCCGGCCCCGGCGAGATCGATCGCCGGGCGGTTCGACTCCGCCGAAAGGAGCGCCGTCAGGGCGACGGGGACGATGGTGACGAGGGCGCCGCCGATCGC
This sequence comes from Beijerinckiaceae bacterium, assembly GCA_035540795.1. GTDB lineage: Bacteria > Pseudomonadota > Alphaproteobacteria > Rhizobiales > Beijerinckiaceae > JAJKJG01. The sequence goes on from DATLFZ010000030.1 coordinate 1,749, forward strand.
GCCGAGCGCCAGCGGCACGAGGCTGCGGCGCAGGAGCGCGCGCCGGTCGGGAGCCTCGAGCAGCCGCCAAAGGACCGCGCCGGCGAGGAGCCAGATTCCGAGATAGGCGACCTGATCGCGGCCCAGGACCATGAACCCGGCGGCGAGCCCGGCGGCGGCGCCGGCGGTCCACGACCCCCGCTCGATCGCGCGCAGGAGCAGGAACAGGGCGATGGCGAGCCAGGCGAGGCTCACGACCTGCCCCACATGCTGGAGTCGCCAGGCCGCCGCGGCGCCGAAGGCGAAGGCGAGCGCCGCGACGATCGCCCCGAGCGGATGCCAGCCGCGGTCGCGGAACAGGAGCATCAGGCAAAGGCCGCCGAGCCCGAGCATCGCGAGCACGATTCCGTCGGCCGCCGCGAAGCTCGGATCGGGAGTGGCGAGCGCCAGGAGGACGAAGGGCGGCGAGAAGACGAGCGATTGCGGATCCGCCACCTGGGGATGGCCGGAGAAGACGTACGGCGCCCAAAAGGGCCACTCGCCCCGGTGCAGGGACTGCGCCAGGAACTGGAGCTGCGGATAGAAATGCGCCTTGGCGTCCCAGGGGATGGTCACCCGGCCCGACAGCCAGGGCCAGGCGAGCGCGAGCCAGGACGCGGCATAGGCGGCGAACGCCGCCCCCCAGGGCACGTCAGTCTTGCGGCGGCGCGAGGACGGCGAGGTTGTCGAAGTCGAGGAAGTGGCCGGCGCGGTCGCGCTTGGCCGCGAGATAGCGCACGTTCTCCGCCGTCGGGCGCCCGAGCACCCGCTGGTGCGAGGCGACCTCGAGCCCGGCGTTGCGCAGGGCCGCGATCTTCTCCGGGTTGTTGGTCATCACCCGCACGTGGGTGACGCCGAGCTGCTTCAGCATCTCGGCGGCGAAGTCGAAGCGGCGCTGGTCGAGGTCGAAGCCGAGCCACTCGTCGGCGTCGTAGGTGTCGAAGCCCTGCGACTGCAGGCGGTAGGCGCGGATCTTGTTGGCGATGCCGTTCCCGCGCCCCTCCTGGTCGAGGTAGAGCAGGATGCCGCCGCCGTTCTGCGCCATGTAGCGCACCGTGTCGCGCAGCTGGTCGCCGCAATCGCACTTCAGGCTGCCGAACAGGTCGCCGGTCAGGCAGGCCGAGTGCATGCGCACCGCGACCGGCGCCGACACGTCGGGCCGGCCGACGAGGATCGCGACCTGGTCGCGCAGGCCCTCGCCGCCGCGGAAGACGACGAACTCGGTCTCCGGCGCGCCCTCCAGGGGCACCGGGGCGCGGCTGACGATGCGGATCTCCCGCGCCGCCGCCCGGCGGTAGCCCCGGATCGCCGCGCCGGCGACCCGCACCACCGACGGCTCGACCTCCGCGCCGGCGGCGACCGGCACGACGACCACCGCTGGCAGGACCAGCGACAGCCGGGCGAGCTCCATCGCCTCCTCGTCGATCGCCGCCATGGGCCGGACCGGCGCGTCGATGCGCGCCTCCATGCGCAGGGCGAGGGTCTCGATGCGGGCGTGGTCGACGACCGGCAGGGCGACGGCCGCACCCTGCGTGCGGTCGAGGCCGAGCCGGCGCAGGCGCGCCGCCGGCAGGATCAGGCGGGCCTGGCCGCCGGAAGCGGCGTCGAGCCGCGCGCAGCGCTCCGGCCCGAGGTCCTCGACGCCGATGGCGAAGGCCGTGGTCTCGTTCTCGATAAGGACCGGGCGACCGGCCCGAAACTCCGCGATCGCCCGTTCGACCGACATCTGCTCGACGTCGCCGGACAGCCCCAACGTGACGCGCATCATGGTGACACAAACCCCGTCGCAAGCCCCCCGGTCCAGAAGGAATTACGCTTGCGCTTGTCGTGATAGATAGGCCTTGATGGCTGCAAGATGAACAGCCGCTCACGTCCGGCCGCGCAAGCGGGCGAATCTCCGGCCGACGCCTGCGGCGCGCGCATGCCCGCTCCGGACGAATCCGTGTTCGCGCCCTTCGCGGCGGGCACGGCGGCGCGGCCTTTCGTGGTCGCGCAGCTCGGCCAGTCCCTCGACGGACGCATAGCGACCATCACCGGGGACTCCCGCTACGTCAACGGCGCCGGCGCCCTCGACCACCTGCACCGCATCCGCGCCCGGGTGGATGCGGTGGTGGTCGGCGTGGGAACCGTCGTCGCCGACGACCCGCTCCTCACGGTGCGCCGCGTCCCCGGGCCGAGCCCGGTCCGGGTGGTGATCGATCCGGACGGGCGGATGCCGCCACAGGCCCGCTGCCTCTCCGACGACGGCCCGCCCCGCCTCGTCGTGTGCCGCGAGGGCGTGGCGGTGCCGGCGGGCACGGAGGCGCTGCCCCTGCCGGGCTCCGTCGACGGGCTGTGTCCGCGGGCGATCGTGGCGGCGCTCGGCCGGCGCGGCTTCCGGCGCATCCTGATCGAGGGCGGTTCGCGCACCATCTCCCGCTTCCTCGACGCGGGCTGCCTCGACCGGTTCCATCTCCTCGTCGGTCCGGTCCTGATCGGCTCCGGCCGGCCGGGCCTCGAGCTCAAGCCGGTGCGGGCGCTCTCGGAGGCTTTACGGCCGGCGACGCGGGCCTATGCTTTCCCGGAAGGCGACGTCCTGTTCGACTGCGACCTCCGCGGGGAAGGCCCATGAGCCACGCCAGCGACCGTTTCACGGCCGGGCAGCGCTTCCTTCATTGGGGCATGGCGGCGCTCATCGTCGTGCAGGTGCCGATCGGGCTCACGATGACCAACCTCGGCGAGGGCGAGCTGACGAACCGCCTCTACGAGCTGCACAAGTCGTTCGGCCTGATCCTGTTCTTCGCCGCCGTCGCCCGCATCGTCCTGCGCTGGTTGCGCGGCGCCCCGCCGCTCGAGCCCATGCCGTGGTGGCAGGCGACCGCGGCCTACGCGTCGCATTACGCCATGTACATGCTCATCGTGCTGATCCCGCTCACCGGCTGGGCCGCGACCTCGTCCTGCTGCGCGCCGGTGAACCTCTTCTGGACCGTGCCGATGAGCCTGCCGGTGTCCTGGTCGGAGGAGTTCACCAAGACGGTGTTCCTCGTCCACAAGGGGCTCGCGTTCACCCTCGCCGCCATCGTGCTGATCCACGCCTGTGCGGCGCTGTTCCACCATTTCGTGCAGCGCGACCGCACCCTGATGCGCATGGTGCGGGGGGAGCCGGCGAGCGCGCCCGCGAGGCGCGCTTGAGGGTCGAGCTCGCCCCGGGGCTCGTCCACGTCCCGGGCCATCTCGACCGCGCCGCGCAAGCCGCCCTCCTCGCCGCGATCGAGGCGGTGATCCGGACGGCGCCGCTCTTCACCCCGCGCATGCCCCGCACCGGCAAGCCGTTTTCCGTGCGGATGACCAATTGCGGTCCCCTCGGCTGGGTCTCGGACGAGGCCGGCTACCGCTACCAGCCGAC
>DATLFZ010000031.1:0-2831 GCA_035540795.1 Beijerinckiaceae bacterium
GATCGTCGCGCAGACCGAGAAGGCGGTGATGCCCTGGCAGTTCGGCCACCCGGCCAATCCGGAGATCCACCGGCGCACCACCGCCGAGGAGATCTGGCGCGACACCAACGGCGTCGTCGACGCGATCGTCCTCGGGGTCGGGACCGGCGGCACCCTCACGGGCGTCGGCGACATCCTCAAGCCGCGGCGCCCCGGCCTGCGCATGATCGCCGTCGAGCCGGAGAACAGCCCGGTCCTCTCCGGCGGCACGCATTCGCCCCACATGATCCAGGGGATCGGGGCCGGCTTCGTGCCCGACGTCCTCGACCGCGCCCTGATCGACGAGGTCCTGATCGTCGGCAACGAGGAGGCCATGGAGACCGCGCGCCGGCTCGCGCTGCTCGAAGGCATCCCGGCCGGCATCTCCTCGGGCGCGGCGCTCGCCTGCGCCCTGCGCGTCGCGCAGCGCGACGAGATGAAGGGCCGCACCGTGGTGACGCTCCTGCCCGACTGCGCGGAGCGCTACATCTCGACGGCCCTGTTCAGCGCCGTCTCGCCCGACTGAAGCGCGGCGGCTGGCATTCCGGCGGTGCCCTTGCCCGATCGTCGAGGGCCATGTCTAGTATCGGCGACCGCACTCACCGTTGCCCACGGGGAGGCCGCGATGCAGCGCAAATTGACGACGATAGCTGCCGTCGACGTGGTCGGGTACAGCCGGCTCATGGAGCGCGACGAGCCGGGTACCCTGACCCGCCTCAAGGACGTGCGGGCGAACGTCATCGATCCGGCGGTCCAGCGCTACTCCGGCCGTACGATCAAGCTCGTCGGCGACGGCGCCCTCCTCGAGTTCTCGACCGTCGTCGGCGCGCTGCAATGCGCCGTCGACGTTCAGCGCGAACTCGCGACGCGCAACGGAAGCGAGCCGGACGGCGACAAGCTTCAGCTCCGGATCGGCCTCCACCTCGGCGACGTCATGGTGGACGGCGACGACATCTACGGGGACGGCGTCAACGTCGCGGCGCGCCTGGAGAGCATCGCCCCGCCGGGCGGGATCGTGCTGTCGCGGCAGGTCTTCGACCATATCGGGAGCAACGTCGCGGTGCGGTTCGCGCCGCTCGGCGAGCAATCGGTCAAGAACATCTCGCGACCGATCGAGGCCTACCGGGTCGAGTTCGCGAGCCCGGCCGCCGAGGTGATCCGGTTCGACGGGTTCGAGCTCGATCCGGGTCAGTTCGAGCTGCGCCGGGACGGGCAGCGGGTCGCGGTCGAGCCGCAGGTGTTCAACCTCCTCCTGTTCCTCGCCCGCAACCGGGGCCGGACCGTCACCAAGGAGGAGATCTTCGCGGCGATCTGGGGCGACCGGATCGTCTCCGACGCGGCGCTCAGCAGCCAGATCAAGGCGGCGCGCAAGGCGCTCGGCGACGACGGCGCGGCGCAGCGCTTCATCGCCACGGTCCACGGGCGCGGCTTCCGCTTCCTTGCCGCCGCCGAAGCCGCGGCGGCGGTCGCCGCCCCGAAGCCCGACGCGGCGGCCGCGGACGAACCGCCCCCGTGCCTGTCGCAGCGCCCGTCCGTCGCCGTGCTCCCGTTCGTCAACCAGAACCGCGACGCCGACGAGGACTACTTCGCCGACGGCGTGTCCGAGGACCTGATCACGGCCCTCTCGAAGCACCGGTGGCTGAGCGTGATCGCGCGCAACCCCGCCTTCGCCTTCCGCAGGTCGAGCGACGGCCTGCGCACGATCGGCGAGAAGCTGCGCGCCGACTACCTCGTGACCGGCACGGTCCGGAAGGCCGGCGCCCGGTTCCGGATCACCGTCGAGGTCGTCGAGGCGGCGACCGAGCAGAGCGTGTGGTCGGAGCGCTTCGACCGGGAGATGGAGGACATCTTCGACCTGCAGGACGAGATCTCCGAGCTCGTCGCCGCCCGCATCGAGGCGGAGCTCGGCCTTGCCGAGCAGCGCAAGGCGGCGCGGCGCCCCCGCAAGAACCTCGGCGCCTGGGACCTCTACCAGCTCGGCGTCGCCGAGTTCTACAAGTTCACCCCCGAGAGCAACCTGCGCGCGCAGCATCTCCTGCGGGAATCGATCGGCCGCGATCCCGATTTCGCCGGCGCCCATTCCCGGCTCGCCTACGCCATCGTCCTCAGCATGGTCTATTTCGACACCCCGGCGGAACCGGCGCTGATGGACGAGGCCCTCGAGGTCGCCAAGCGCGCGACCCTTCTCGACGACCAGGACGCCAACGGCTACTTCACCCTCGGGCGCGTCCACCTCGCCCGGTGCGAGTACGATCGCGCCATCGAGGCCCTGCAATACGCGCTCGAGCTGAACCCCTGCCTCGCGGTGACCTATTGCGGGCTCGGCGATTCCCTCGCCTACGAGGGCCGCCTCGACGAGGCGATCCGGCAGTTCGAGATCGCGATCAGGTTGAGCCCGCACGATCCCTTCCGCTGGGCCTTCTTCTCCTATCGCGCGCTCGCCCATCTCTTCCGGGGCGAGTTCGAGGACGCGGCCGTGTGGTCGCGCAACGCCATCCGCATCCCCAACGCGCAGTTCTGGGCCTGGGCCCACCTCGTCGCCGCGCTCGGGCATTCCGGCGGCGAGGCCGGCGCCCAGGCGGCCCTGAAGGACCTCCTCGAGCGCAAGCCCGACTTCTCGATCCGGTTCGCCCGGGAGCGCCTGTTCTACGTCAAGCGCCCGGAGCAACTCGAGCTCTACCTCGACGGCCTGCGCAGGGCCGGCGTGAAGGAGGAGTGACGGGCCGATGAGTTCGAACTTCACCGCGACCGACGCGGCCGGATACGATCTCATCATGGGGCGCTGGAGCCGGCTCCTCGCCTCGACCTTCCTC
>DATLFZ010000032.1:0-6314 GCA_035540795.1 Beijerinckiaceae bacterium
CGCCGCCCAGGGATGGTCGGCTGAGGGTCCGCACCAAGGCGCGGGCGGCGCGCTCGCCTTCGGCGAAGGCGCCGCCGACGGTCCCCGGCTGCGTCGCGGACAGGTGCTCGCCGGCGAACCAGATCCTCTCCGCGACGCAGCCGGGGACAGACGGCGGCGCCTTCGCCGAAGGCGAGCGCGCCGGGCGCGCCCTGGTGCGGACCCTCAGTCGACCATCCGTGGGCGGCGCCCCCGGGTAGGGCACGCGTGAGGCCGGGGCCCCGCCCCGTCCCGTCTCATCGACGAGCGGAACCGGCGGGGCTTCCTGCGGCTTTGTTGCATCGGCTCGGCGGCGCGGCTAAGCCGGGGCCGGCGGGGGACGATCTCACATGCGGGTGGCGATGATCGGGGCGGGTTACGTCGGCCTCGTCTCGGGCGCGTGCTTCGCCGATTTCGGGCATACCGTGTGCTGCGTCGACAAGGACGCCGACAAGATCGCGGCCCTCGGCCGGGGCGAGATGCCGATCTTCGAGCCCGGCCTTTCCGATCTCGTCACCAAGAACGTGCGCGCCGGCCGCCTGTCCTTCGCGACCGACCTGACGGAGCCGGTGCGCTCCTCCGAGGTGGTGTTCATCGCCGTCGGCACCCCGTCCCGGCGCGGCGACGGTTTCGCCGACCTGTCCTACGTCCACCAGGCCGCCCGGGAGATCGCGGCGGCGATCGACGGCTACACGGTCGTCGTCACCAAGTCGACGGTGCCCGTCGGCACCGGGGACGAGGTCGAGCGGATCATCGCCGAGGAGCGGCCCGGGGCCGCCTTCGCCGTCGTCTCGAACCCCGAGTTCCTGCGGGAAGGGGCGGCCATCGCCGACTTCAAGCGCCCGGACCGCATCGTCATCGGCGGCGAGGACGAGCGGGCGACGGCGGTGATGACCGAGCTCTACCGGCCGCTCTACCTGAACCAGGCCCCGATCCTGGTCACGTCGCGGCGCACGGCGGAGCTCACCAAATACGCCGCCAACGCCTTCCTCGCGCTCAAGATCACCTTCATCAACGAGATCGCCGATCTGTGCGAGCGGGTCGGGGCGAACGTGCAGGAGGTCGCCCGGGGCATCGGCCTCGACAACCGGATCGGGGCGAAGTTCCTCCATGCCGGGCCCGGCTACGGCGGCTCGTGCTTCCCGAAGGACACGGTGGCGCTGATCAAGACGGCGCAGGATTTCGACGCGCCGATGCGCATCGTCGAGACCGTCGCCGCCGTCAACGAGCAGCGCAAGCGCGCCATGGCCCGCAAGGTCATCGCCGCCTGCGGCGGCAGCGTGCGGGGCAAGACCGTCGGGGTGCTCGGGCTGACCTTCAAGCCGAACACCGACGACATGCGGGAGGCGCCCTCCCTGTCGATCATCGCCGCCCTGCAGGACGGCGGGGCCCGGATCCGCGCCTACGACCCGGAGGGGATGGAGCAGGCCCGCGCGCTCCTCCCCGAGGTCTCCTTCGCCAGGGACCCGTACGATTGCGCCGAGGGGGCCGACGCCCTGGTCATCGTGACCGAATGGGACGCCTTCCGCGCCCTCGACCTGCGCCGGGTGCGGCGGATCATGAAGAGCCCGGCGCTCGTCGACCTGCGCAACATCTATCGTCCGGACGAGATGGCGAAGGCCGGCTTCGCCTATGTCAGCGTCGGACGGCCGAGCGCGTCGTGAGCGTCGACTACGAGGCGCAATACAACAACCGCGCCCGGGTGCCCGAGCACCCGGCGATCATGGCCGGCTGGGCCCGGGACGCCGCCGCCTACCGCGCGGAACATCCCGCCGTGACGGTGCCCTACGGGGCGGGAGAGCGCCAGGCGGTCGACCTGTTCCAGGGCAAGGGCGAGGGGCTCGTTCTCTTCGTGCACGGCGGCTATTGGCAGGCCCTCGACCGGTCGTCCTTCGGCCATCTCGCCCGGGGCGCGAACGGGCACGGGGTCACCGTCGGGATCGTCGGCTACGACCTGTGCCCCTCGGTGCGGATCGCCGACATCGTCGACCAGGTCCGCGCCGCCTGCGCCGCCCTCTACCGGCGCGAGCGCCGCCGGCCCGTCGTCGCCGGCCACTCCGCCGGCGGCCACCTCGCCGCCTGCATGCTCGCCACCGACTGGCAGGCCTTCGACCCCGACCTGCCCGCGGACCTCGTGCCGGCGGCCTACGCGATCTCCGGCCTGTTCGAGCTGCGTCCGCTCGTGCCCACCTCGATCAACAAGGCGCTCGGCCTCGACGAGGCGGAAGCCGACCGGATGAGCCCTCTCCTGTGGCGCCCGCCCGCCGGCCTCTCCCTCGACGCGGTGGTGGGAGCGGAGGAGAGCGACGAGTACCTGCGCCAGAGCCGGGCGATCGTCGAGCGCTGGGGCGCCGCCGCCGTCGCGACCCGCTACGAGGCGCTCGCCGGCGCCGACCACTTCACGGTGATCGCTCCCCTCGCCGAGCCGGGTTCGGCGATGACCCGCCGCCTCGTCGCGCTGGCGCGCGGCGAGACCGACCCTTCGCGCCGCTACTAGGCCGTTCTATAAGGCTGCGAGCCGAATCCGGAGAACCCCGTGCAGACCTTCTTCGTCGAGATCAAGTGCAAGCTCGGAAAGACCTACGCGGTGGCGAGCGAGCTCGCCGACCGGGAGATCGCCTCCGAGATCTACTCGACCGCCGGCAACTACGACATCCTGGCCAAGTTCCACATCGACGACGGCATCGACATCGGCCATTTCGTGGCCGAGAACGTGCAGACGATCCCCGAGATCCAGGACACCAAGACCATCATCACCTTCAAGGCGTTCTGACGAGGCCGCCCGTTTCGGCGGCCGCATTCTCGTCATTCATTTAGCGTTCATCTTGATCCGGCGGCGCATCGCAAGAATTCGGGGCGGGAACACTTGGGCCGAGGGCGCGTTTTCCCTGCGACAAGGCACCAAGGAGCAGTCGATGCGCAAGAGTGTCGTTTCCCTCGTCGGCCTGGCGGCCGCGCTGATCGTCCCCAACATGGTGCTCGCGCAGGCGGGGACCGCGACCGGCACGGCCGCCGGCGCGATCGTCGGCGGCGCCGTGGGCGGGCCGGTCGGCGCCGCGGTCGGCGCCGGCGTGGGCGCCTCGGCGGGGGCGGCGAGCGACGCCGCCAACCAGCCGCGAACCACCGGCACGGTCCGCGAGCGCACCACCACCTGCGTGCAGGGCGCGAGCGGACAGACCTGCACGGAAGTCGAAACGCGTAACCCTCGTTGATCCTCCCCTCCTGAGTTGGCACGGCGGCCCGCTCGGTCCACCCGGACCGGGCGGGTCGTCCTTTGGCGCTTGCCGCCGCGCCGGGGCCGGGGCACATACCCCCGGGGAGGTGGGCCATGGCGTTCAAGGCGGTGGTGATCGAGAAGGGTGAGGGCGGCCAGACCGTCGCGCTGAAGGATTTCGACGAGAGCGGCCTGATGGAGGGCGACGTCACCGTCCGGGTGACCCATTCGACCCTCAACTACAAGGACGGGCTCGCGCTCACCGGCAAGGCGCCCGTCGTGCGCCGCTTCCCCATGATCCCCGGGATCGACTTCGCCGGCGAGGTCGAGGACTCCTCCCACCCGGAGTTCAAGGCCGGCGACAAGGTCGTGCTCAACGGCTGGGGCACCGGCGAGACCCATCTCGGCGCCTATGGGCAGAAGTCCCGCGTCAAGGGCGACTGGCTGGTGCCGCTTCCGGAGGGCCTGACGACGGCACAGGCCATGGCGATCGGGACGGCGGGCTACACGGCGATGCTCGCGGTGATGGCCCTGGAGGCGCACGGCTTGTCGCCGGAACGCGGCCCCGCCGTGGTGACGGGCGCCGCCGGCGGGGTCGGCTCGGTCGCGATCGCGCTTCTCGCCAAGGCCGGGTGGCACGTGATCGCCTCGACCGGGCGGCCGGAGGAGGCGGACTACCTGAAGGCTCTCGGCGCCGCCGAGATCGTCGAACGGGGCGAATTGTCCGGGCCGGCGAAGCCGCTCGCCAAGGAACGCTGGGCGGCGGGGATCGATTCGGTCGGCTCCCACACGCTGGCCAACCTCCTCGCCATGACCCGCTATCGCGGCGCGATCGCCGCCTGCGGCCTCGCCGGCGGCATGGACCTGCCGACCTCGGTGGCGCCCTTCATCCTGCGTGGCGTATCGCTTCTCGGCATCGATTCGGTGATGGCGCCGAAGGATCTGCGCCTCGCCGCCTGGCGCCGCCTCGCCCGCGACCTCGACCACGACAAGCTCGCGGCCATGACCACGACGATCCCCCTCGAGAGCGTCATCGACGCGGGCGCCGAGATCGTGGCGGGCCGGATCCGCGGCCGGATCGTGGTCGAGATCGCCGGCTCGTGATCTTGCGCCGATGCAAGCATCGGCCTGCGTTCTTTCGCCTGGATCGGCGAACGTGAAAGGCGCATCTCCTCGGCACCGAACAACCGGACTGCCCGAGGAGGCAATCATGATCGACACCCGCACCGCACCCTACGGCGCCTTCGCCCTGCGGGCGGCGCTCGGGACGATGTTCATCGCCCACGCGCTCCTGAAGTACGTCGTCTTCACCATGCCCGGTTTCGCCGGCTTCCTCGGCCAGGTCGGCCTGCCGGCCTTCCTCGCCTGGCCGATCTTCCTCGCCGAGCTCTTCGGCGGCATCGCCATCCTGGTCGGCTTCCACGGCCGCCTCGTGTCGCTCGCGCTGCTGCCGATCCTGCTCGGCGCGCTCGCCGTCCACGCGCCGAACGGCTGGCTCTTCACCGCCGCGAACGGCGGCTGGGAATACCCGGCCTTTTTGGCGGTCGCCGCCGCCGCGCACGTGCTGGTCGGCGACGGCGCCTTCGCGCTGCGCCCGACGGGGCTTCTTCCGGCCGCGCGGTTCGAAAACGCCCGCACCGCCTGACGCGCGGACGAGACGAGGGCGGCGCGGACGACCTGCGCCGCCCTCGTCGATTCCGGGTGTCAGGCGGCGGCGCCGAGGGCGATCTCCGCCTCCCGCACCAGGGCCTCCGCTTCCGCCCCGGCCTCTCGGACGACCGCACGGGCGAACCGGCCCTGCTCCCGCGCCGCCGCCGCCGGATCGGAGCAGGCGGCGAGCCGCGCCCAGTGCTCCGCCTGAGCAGTGGCGGCGTGCTGGGCGAAGCGGGTCAGCTCCATCGTCCAGACGAGGGGCAAGTCGAGGAACAGCCCGCGCCAGAGCGCGAGGGCCGCTTCGACGGGGGCGTGGGGCGGGGAGGGGCGGCGCGCGCGGGACATCGTGATCTCCTCCGGTCCCTTCTCGCCGCCGCGCGGGAACGGCGCCTTGCGCCAGGTCAACCGGTCACCGGCCCGTCGCCTGCTTCAAGGCGTCGATCCGCTTCGAGGCCTCCGCCTTGTCGAGTTCGGGGTCGTAGGCGTCCGGATCCTGCGCCTCCTCGGACAGGGTCTTGAGGTACGAGGCCTGCGCGCCGGTCATCGGCTCGTGCCCGGTCACCCAGTCGTCCGGGTCCTTCTGCTGGTTCGAGTTCGGATCGGGTCGGACCTTCGGGTTGTCGGCGCTGCGGTTGTCGGCCATGGCGGGCTCCGTTCTTGGATTGTTCCAACTCCGAACGCCGGGCCCGGGCGGCCGGTTCCGAATTCCGCAACCTTAACGTTTCGCTAACTCCGTGCGGGCACGATTCGGACAGGCTGCCGGACGTGCAGGCGAATCGGAGACCCGCACCGACGGCGCCCCGCAAGGGGGCATGCGATGAGCGACAGCGTCCTGAGAGCCATCGTCACCGCGAGCCGGCGCAAGGCCGAGTCCGCGCGGACCGACGACCACGCCGTCCAGGTGCGGATCGAGAGCGGCGGCCGCCGCACCGCCCTCGAAGCGCGGGACACCCGCCGGAGGCCCGCGTGAGCGGCGGGCGATTCGCGGTTCCGGCGCTGCACGGGCGCCGCAATCCGACCCGGCACCGGCGCCTGCAGCGCCTCTACGCCCGGGTCGGCTTCCTGGCCGCCCTTCTGGCGCTTCTCGCCGTCGCCGCGCCGATCTGAGGAGGGATCATGGGCAATCCGCTGCGCCTGCACCACCCGGACGATCCCTGCCCGGTCCCGGAGGACACGATCGGGCGGCTCTACCGCGCCGCGCCGCCCGATGCGGTCGCGGTCGCCTCGGACCTGCCAGAGCGCCAGCGGGCCGAGCTCGCCTTCTTCTGCTACGGCCGCCGTCACCTGCACGCGCTCGGGCTTCTGATCGCCGGCACCTGCAGCCGGGAGACCCTGTTCGCCCTCGGCGGCCATGCGGGCGCCGTCATGCACGAGCAGGCGCTCGCGGCGGGCCGCAGCGCCCGCGTCCGCGCCGCCCCCCGCCGCGAGC
>DATLFZ010000033.1:0-6873 GCA_035540795.1 Beijerinckiaceae bacterium
CTTCGGGGTACTCGCGCCCGCGGCCGCGCCGCCAGCCGAGGCCGCAGCCGAGCCGGTCGAGGCCCCTCTCGGAGCGGCGCGGGCGCAGGTGCACGGCACCTACATCCTGGCCCAGACCCGGGACGGCCTCGTCATCGTCGACCAGCACGCGGCCCACGAGCGCCTCGTCTACGAGCGCCTCAAGCGCGAGCGGGAAGGGCGCGGCGTCGCCCGCCAGATCCTGCTCATCCCGGAGGTGGTCGAGCTCGATCCCCTCGACGCCGACCGGCTCCTCGCCGCCGAGGAGCTCGAAGGCCTCGGCCTCGTCCTCGAACCCTTCGGGCCCGGCGCCGTGCTGGTGCGGGAGGTGCCGGCGGCGCTCGCCGATTCGGCCATCGCCGCGCTGGTCGGCGACGTGGCCGACGCGCTCGCCGAGGAGGGACGCAGCCCGGTCGCCGCGCGCCTCGACGCGGTGCTGTCGCGCATGGCCTGCCACGGCTCGGTGCGGGCGGGGCGGCGGCTCAAGCCCGAGGAGATGAACGCGCTCCTGCGCGAGATGGAGGCGACGCCGCTCTCGGGCCAGTGCAACCACGGCCGCCCGACCTGGGTCGAGCTCAAGCTCGCCGACATCGAGCGCCTGTTCGGGCGACGCTGATCAGGGCGCCTTGCGCAGGATCAGGGTGGCGCCGACCTCCGGGTCCCGGCGCCACTGGCCGGGCCGCTCGGAGATGAGGGTCACCTCGTGCCCGCGCCGGGAGGTCAGGGTGAGGCGGCCGGCCGCGTAGCGCCACGCGGTCGGGTCGAAGGCGGACAGGCCGAGGTCGCGGCAGCCTTCGAGGAGGCGGGCCTGCAGGCGCTCGCCCGCGGGGAGGAGGCCGAGCTCGATCCGGCACACCTCCCGTTCGAGGTAGCGGTCGACCAGGTAGATTCCGGGCAGGCTCGCCACCGGCGGCGCCGTCGCGGGATCGACCGGCGTCGGCTGCGGCACGCCCAGCGGCGGCGGCGGGGGCAGCGCCGCCTCGCGCACCTGCCGTTCCGGCGATTCGAGCCGGTAGGTCTCCTCGGCGGCGAGGACGAGGCGGCACTTGCGGTGCGAGCCTTCGAGGGCGAGCTCCCACGCCCCGGCGACGGTCGCGACCTCGGCCGCGGCCGGGCCGGCCAGCGCGACCGCGAGCGCGGTCAGGGCGCCCGGCCGGACCACGGCGTCTCCGCCACCGGGGTCATCGGGCCCTTGCCCGAGAACCACGACACGAGGTTGTCGACCACGAGCTGGCCCATGGCGTTGCGGGTCTCGACGGAGGCCGAGCCCACATGCGGCAGCAGCACCGCGTGCTCGATGGCGATCAGCTCCGGGGGCACCCGCGGCTCGTCCTCGAACACGTCGAGGCCGGCGGAGAGGATCGTCCGCGACCGCAAGGCGTCGATCAGCGCCCGCTCGTCGACGACGCTGCCGCGGCCGACATTGATCAGGATCCCGTTCGGGCCGAGGGCCCGCAGCACCTCGGCGTTCACCATGTGCTTGGTCTCGGCCCCGCCCGGCGCCACGCACATGAGCACGTCCACGTCCCGGGCGAGCTCGACGAGGCTCGGGCAGTAGCGGTAGCCGATCCCGGCCTGCGGGTTGCGGCCGCAATAGGCGATCTCGACCCCAAAGGCCTCGAGACGGGTGGCGATCGCCTTGCCGATGCGCCCGAGGCCGAGGATGCCGACCTTGCGCCCGCGCAGGGTGGTGGTGAGCGGGAACGGTTTTTCGAGCCACTTGCCCTGGCGCAGGTAGCGCTCCGCCTGGGGCAGCTGGCGCACCGTGCACAGGAGGAGCCCGATCGCGAGGTCCGCGACCTCGTCCGTGAGCACGTCCGGCGTGTTGGTGACGACGATGCCGCGCTCGGCGGCGGCGCGGGCGTCGATGCTGTCGTAGCCGACGCCGAAATTGGCGACGATCTCGAGCTTCGGCAGCCGGTCCATGAAGGCGCCGTCGACCCGCACGTGCCCGCCCGCCGCGAGGCCGCGGATCCGCGGGGCCACCTCGGCGATGTACTTTTCGGGATCCGGCGCCTGCCAGGCCCGGTGGAGCGTGAAGGCGCGGTCGAGCCCCTCGGCGATGAGGGACATCATCGGCGCCGTCATGAGCACGTGCGTGCCCTTCAGATCCCGTTCCATCGCGGCGGACACTCCCCTGACGGCGCGACGCCGTTCTCGCTTGATCTCGCGCGGGCGACGTGAATGATCGCCACGGCCCTGTTCGTCCCCCGCGGCGCGGGTGCCGTCAAGGGCCTTGCCGGATCCCGCGAGGGCCGGCGCACGGGCGATGCGGAAGGCGGAACGGGATCATGGCGGCGGTCGGGATCAGCAACGTGCGCAAGGCCTTCGGGCCGACGCAGGTCATCCACGGGGTCTCGATCGACATCCGGGACGGGGAATTCGTGATCCTGGTCGGTCCGTCCGGCTGCGGGAAGTCGACCCTGCTGCGCATGATCGCCGGGCTCGAGAACGTCACCGGCGGCGAGATCCGCATCGGCGAGCGCGTCGTCAACGACGTGCCGCCGAAGGAGCGGGACATCGCCATGGTGTTCCAGAACTACGCCCTCTACCCGCACATGACGGTGGCCGAGAACATGGGCTTCTCGCTCCGGCTGCGGAAGGCGCCGAAGGCCGAGATCGACGCGCGGGTGAACCGGGCGGCCCAGATCCTCGGCCTGACCCAGCTCCTCGAACGCTACCCGCGCCAGCTGTCCGGCGGGCAGCGCCAGCGCGTCGCCATGGGCCGGGCCATCGTGCGCGACCCGCAGGTCTTCCTGTTCGACGAGCCCCTGTCGAACCTCGACGCCAAGCTGCGCGTGCAGATGCGCACCGAGATCAAGGAGCTGCACCAGCGCCTGCGCACGACCACGGTCTACGTCACCCACGACCAGATCGAGGCCATGACCATGGCCGACAAGATCGTGGTCATGCACGACGGCAACGTGGAGCAGATCGGCGCCCCCCTCGACCTCTACGACCGGCCCGAAAACCTGTTCGTGGCCGGCTTCATCGGCTCCCCGGCGATGAACATGCTGCATGGACGCATCGAGGGCGGCGACTTCGTCACCGACGAGGGCGTGCGCCTGCCCGTCGCGGCCTCCCCGGCGGGGTCCGAGGGCCGGCGCGCCATCTACGGCATCCGCCCCGAGCATTTCCGCCTCGACCCGGACGGGATCGAGACCCAGGTCTCGGTCGTCGAGCCGACCGGGTCGGAGACGCTGGTGTTCGTGCAGGCGGGCGGGCGCGAGGTGACCTGCCTGTTCCGGGAGCGCATCCAGGCCCGCCACGGCGATGTCCTGCGGGTCAGCCCCGATCCCGCCCTCGTGCACCTCTTCGACGAGGGGACGGGGCGACGCCTGTGAGCCGGACGATCGGCTTCGTCGGGCTCGGCGCCATGGGCCTGCCCATGGCGGAGAACCTTTTCGCCCGCGGCTTTTCGGTCGCCGGCTACGACCTGCGCGCCGCCGCCCTCGACCGGCTCGCCGAACGGGGCGGCCGGCGGGCGCAGAGCGCCGCCGACGCGGCTCGGGGCGCCGACGTCCTCGTCCTGATGGTGGTCAACGCGGCGCAGGCCAGGACCGTGCTCGTGGAGGAGGGCGCCCTCGCGGCGCTGCCCGAGGGCGGCATCGTCGTGCTGATGGCGACCTGCGCGCCCGCGGACGCCGCCGCCCTCGCCGCCTCCGTCGAGGCGGCCGGGCGCCGCTTCGTCGACGCGCCGGTGTCCGGCGGCGTCGTCGGCGCGAAAGGCGGCACGCTGACCATCATGGCGGCCGCCGCGCCCGCGGTCTTCGCGGCGGCGAAGCCGGTCCTCGACGCCCTCGGCGACAAGGTCTTCCACGTCGGCGAGCGGCCGGGCCAGGGGGCGATGGTCAAGACGGTCAACCAGCTCCTGTGCGGGGTCCACATCGCCGCGGCGGCCGAGGCCTTCTCCCTCGCCGCCAAGGCGGGCCTCGACGGGCGGGTCCTGCTCGACATCCTCGGCGGCTCGGCGGCGTCGAGCTGGATGCTCAAGAACCGCGGGCCGCGCATGCTCGAGGACGAGCCCGAGGTGACGAGCGCGGTCGACATCTTCGTCAAGGACCTCGGCATCGTCCTCGACGCCGGGCGCGGGTCGAAGGCGGCGCTGCCGCTCGCCGCCGCCGCCCACCAGATGTTCCTGGCCGCCTCCGGCCTCGGCCTCGGCGCCGCCGACGACAGCCAGGTCGTGCGCGCCTACGAGCGCCTCAACCCGCCGAAGGCGGACGAGGACGGCTCCCGCTGAGGGCGCGGGTCCATGCGCTGCGCCGCCTCGACGTCGGCTGCGCATGCAGCCGAAGCGACGCCTCAGACCCGCTCCGCCCGCAGCGAGAAGGAGAGGGGGAACGGCACCGCTCCGTCCGGCAGGCGGTAGAGCCCGCCGCCGGCCGGCACCATGGACGGGTAGAGCCGGTAGGGCAGGACCTCGTGCTCGCGCAGGAAGGCGAGGCGCAGGCCCGCGTCGAGAAGCCCGCCGACCACGTCCGAGAGCGGGTGGATCCAGTTGAAGCTCTCGCTCGGCTCCGGGAAGGGATCGCCCGTGTAGCTCTTCGCCTCGACGAAGCGGTCGGGGCGGTCCGGCGGCGTGCGCCAGCCGTAGGTCGGCTCGAGGCGCCCGTCGCGTTCGTCGAGCACCATGGCGGATGGGTGCGTGTCGGCGAGGTAGACCGCGCCGCCGGGGGCGAGCAGGCTCGCCGCCACCGCCGCCCAGCGGCGCACGTCCGGCAGCCAGGAGATCGTGCCCCAGGTCGCGTAGACGAGGTCGAAGGAACCGCTCAGGCGCGCGCGGGCGTCGTACAGGTCGGCCTCCACGAACGTGGCGTCGAGGCCGGCCTCGGCGGCGAGTTCGCGCGCGGCGGCGATCGCCACGGGGGAGAAGTCGAGCCCGACGACCGTGGCGCCGCGGCGCACGAGCGCGAGGGAATCCTGCCCGAAATGGCACTGCAGGTGCGCGATGCGCTTCCCGCGCACGTCGCCGATCTCCGCCGCCTCGACCGCGTTCAGCGGGTCGCGACCGGCGAGGAAGCCGGCGACGTCGTAGGTGCCGGTGGCGTCCCGCCTGTGGAGCCGGGCGCGCAGGTTCCAGTTGGCGAGGTTGGCGGCGCGGAAATCGGTCATGCGGCGGCCCGGACGGGAGCGGGCCGCCTTCAGAGCACGAAGCTCAGCCCCGCGCCAGCTGGTCCATGCGCTGCGCGAGCTCGACGTCGCGCCGGGTGAGGCCGCCGGCGTCGTGGGTGGAGAGCACGACCTCCACGGTCCTGTAGACGTTTGACCATTCGGGGTGGTGGTTCATGCGCTCGGCGACGAGGGCGACCCTGGCCATGAAGCCGAAGGCCTGGACGAAGTCGGCGAAGTCGTAGCGCTTGCGGATGGCGTCGCGGCCCTCGACGAGGGACCAGCCGTCGAGGGCCGGCAGGAGTTCCGCGCGTTCGGATTCGGAGAGGCGCTCCACGGCGTCACCCGAGCGGGTAGGCGGCCTCGACCACGTAGGGGCCGCCGCCGACCGAATCGCGGGCGGAGAACAGCACGAAGCGCCGCGCGGTGAAGGAGATCTTCGGGAACTGCCCGCGCATGGCGATGTAGCCGGCGACGTCGATCGGCGAGGAATCGCGCAGGCGGGCGAGGGTCACGTGGGGGTGGAACTTGCGCTTCTCCGGCGGGATGCCGACCCGGCGCACGAGCCGCTCCTGTTCGGCCTGCAGGCCCGCGAGGTCGGAGGTCGGCACCGCCCGGGCGAAGACGACCCGCGGCCGCTCGCCGCCGAAGCTCGCCAGCGCGTCGAAGGTGACGGTCACCGGCGCGCGCCGGCGGCCCTCGCCGAGGATCGCGTAGACGTCGCTCGCGGTGCCCTCGTCGATGTCGCCGATGAAGCGCAGGGTGACATGGTAGTTCTCGGGATCGATCCAGCGCGCCCCGGGCAGCCCGCCGCGGTAGGCGGAAAGGGCGTGGCCGATCTCGGCCGGGACTTCGAGGCCGGTGAAGAGGCGGGGCATCGGCGACCCTCCTGAACTCGCGGCGATGATGGCGGGAAAGGCCGGACCGCCGCAATCCCGCGAATCGAGACGATCAACAGGCGGAAATCGTTCCCTCAGCCCTTCAGGCCGGCGAGGAAGCGCTCGACCGTCGGCAGGATGTTGGCGACCATCCGCTCGACCCCCGGCGCGCTCGGATGGACCCGGTCGGGCAGGTTCAGCTTGGGGTCCCCGGCGATCCCCTCCAGGAAGAACGGGTACAGGACGAGCCCGTGGCTTTGCGCCAGGTCCGGGTAGATCGAATCGAAACGCTGCACGTAGTCGGGGCCGAGATTGCGGGCGGCGAACATGCCCGCGAGCATGACCGGGATTTTCCGTTCCTTCAGGCGGGTGACGATCGATTCGAGGGCGCGCCGGGTCACGGCCGGGTCGACGCCGCGCAGCATGTCGTTGGCGCCGAGCGCCACGATCACCCCGTCGGTTCCGTCCGGCACCGCCCAGTCGAGCCGGTCGAGGCCGCCCGAGGCGGTGTCCCCCGACACGCCCGCGTTGGTAATACGCACGTCGTGCCCGCGCTTGCGCAGCTCGCGCTCGAGGACCGCCGGGAAGGCGGCGTCCTGCGGCAGGCCGTAGCCGGCGGTGAGGCTGTCCCCGAGCGCGACGATCTGGAGCGGCGCCGCCTGCGCCTGCGTCGCCGCGAGCGCGAGCCCGGCGGCGAGGCAAACCGCCACAACAGAGCCGCTTTGACGCTTCATGCGAAAAATCCCCATATCGCGGGCGCGCTCCCGCCCCCATCCAGCTGCGAAAGCGGACAGATCGGATTTTGCCGCATGACCGACAAGGCCATCGCGCTCGAAAGCGTCGACCTCAGCCTCGGGCGCGGGGC
>DATLFZ010000034.1:0-4946 GCA_035540795.1 Beijerinckiaceae bacterium
GGCCACGATCGAGGTGTCCCGCCCGGAGGATTCCTGGCGGTGCACGGTCCCGCTCTCAAGGACGAGGTAGCTCTGCTCGTTGGCGTCCATCACCTGCCCGCGCTGGGCGAGGTAGACCACCGTGCGCCCGGGCTCGCGCCGGTCCTGGATCAGGATGCCGAGGAGTGCCTCGCCGGAGCGCTCGCGAAAATGGAAGGTGACGCCGTTCTGGAGGCTCGTGAACTGGCCCTCCTTGACGATGTTGGCCACGAAGTCGGCCCGGATCTTGGTGATGAGATCGCGCAGCTCCTGGAAGCTCGCCGGGATCACCCAGAGGGTCATCACGCCGACGAGGCCGGAGACGAGCACGGCCAGCACCAAGAAGGGCTTGAGGAGGCGCCGGGGCGGGATGCCGGCGGCGCTCATGACGATGAGCTCCGAATCCCCGTTGAGGCGGTTCAGCGTGTAGAGGGTGGCGATGAACAGCGCGACCGGGGCGATCACGGTCACGAGGGTCGGCAGGGACAGCCCCGTGACCATCAGGAACATGACCATGGTCTGCCCCTTGCCCGTGATCAGGTCGAGCTCGCGCAGGGCCTGGGTGACCCAGATCACGGCCGTGAGCACGAACAGGCACGCGAGGAGGGCGCTCGCCGCGATCCGGAAGATGTATCGCTCGATGAGGTTCATGCCCGACCCGCGCCCCTCGGTATCGCGGGGACGCCGAGGTGACAAGAAGCGCCCCATTCGCCCGGCGATCTGGGCGGATTGACGGCAAGGCGGGAGAGCCTGCCGTTGCGCCGCCCGGCTGTGGAGGTTAGGTCACACTCCCCATCCACCCGGGCGAGACTCCATGGCCGGCATCAAGATCGATTTCCAAGCGCTGGGACCCGTGAAGGGCGGCGACGTCGCCGTGCTGGTGGGCGACGACCTCGCGCTCGGACCAAAGGCCGCGCAGGCGCTGGGCCGGGAGGGGGCCGACCTCGTCGCCCGGGCGGCCGCGGTCGAGCGCTTCAAGGGCAAGACCAAGTCGGCGATCACGGTCGCGGCGCCGGCCGGGCTCCCCTTCGACCGGCTCGTCGTGCTCGGCCTCGGCGCCGAGAAGGACCGGGGGCAGACCGATTGGCGGCTCGTCGGCGGCCTCCTGGCGGGGAAGGTCGGCGGCCGCACCGCCACGCTCCTCGTCGACGCCCCGGGCGCCGCGCTCCCGCCCGAGGCGATCGCCGACATCGCCCTCGGCGCGCGGCTGCGGGCCTACAAGTTCGACCGCTACAAGACCAAGAAGAAGAAGGAGGAGGAGAACGGCGCGGACGACAAGGACACCCGGCTCACCCTCGCGGTGGCGGATCCGGCGGCCGCCCGCAAGGCCGCCAAGGCCGGGGAGGGGCTCGCCGCCGGCGTCGACCTCGCCCGCGACCTCGTCAACGAGCCGCCGAACGTCCTCGGGCCGGAGGAGTTCGCGCGCCGCGCCGAGGCCCTCGCCAAGGTGGGGGTCGAGGTCGAGGTCCTGGACGAGAAGGCATTGCGCAAGATCGGCATGCGCGCCCTCCTCGCGGTCGGCCAGGGCTCGGCCCGGGAGAGCCGGGTCGTGATCATGCGCTGGAACGGCGGCAAGGCCGGCGAGGCCCCGGTCGCCTTCGTCGGCAAGGGCGTGGTGTTCGATTCCGGCGGCATCTCCATCAAGCCCGGCGGCGGCATGGAGGACATGAAGGGCGACATGGCGGGCGCGGCCTGCGTCGTCGGCCTCATGCATGCGCTCGCCGCCCGCAAGGCGAAGGTCAACGCCCTCGGCGTGATCGGCCTCGTCGAGAACATGCCGGACGGCGGCGCGCAGCGCCCGGGCGACATCGTCACCTCGCTTTCCGGCCAGACGATCGAGATCATCAACACCGACGCGGAAGGCCGCCTCGTCCTCGCCGACCTGCTCTGGCACGTGCAGGCGAACGAGAAGCCGAAATTCATGGTCAACCTCGCCACCCTCACGGGCGCGATCATGGTCGCGCTGGCGCAGGAATACGCCGGCATGTTCTCCAACAACGACGAACTGGCGGAGCGCCTCGCCGCCGCCGGCAAGGCGAGCGGGGAGCGCGTCTGGCGCCTGCCGCTCGGACCCGAATACGACAAGATGATCGATTCGAAGTTCGCCGACATGAAGAACACCGGCGGCCGCCACGGCGGCTCGATCACCGCCGCGCAGTTCCTGCAGCGCTTCGTCGCCGACGTGCCCTGGGCCCATCTCGACATCGCCGGCACGAGCATGAACGCGCCCCAGACCGAGATCAACCAGACCTGGGGCTCCGGCTGGGGCGTGCGCCTCCTCGACCGCCTCGTGCGGGACCACTACGAGGGGCTGGCGCTGCAGGTGATAGAAGCGGATTTCGGTCATCGCGCTCCGGAAGGCCTACCCCTCGTAGTGGTCCCGCACGAGGCGGTGCTGCCCAAGATGCTCGCGATCACGCTCGGGCGCGGGCAGCGGGCCGTGGTGCAGGCGGCGAGCGAGGAGCGGCTCGCGGCCCTCGACGACCACCTCTGGACCTACGAGGACGACAGTTTTCTGCCGCACGCCGTCGACGGCCCGGGCGCGGCGGACGAGCCCGTGCTCCTGACCCTCTCGGAGGCGAATCCGAACGGCGCGCAGGTGCGCTTCCTGGTCGACGGGGCGGCGCTGCCGGGGGAGGCGGCGGCGTACGATCGTATCATCGTGATCTTCGACGGCACCGACGAGGACGCGCTCGCCGTCGCCCGGGCGCAATGGAAGGACGCCAAGGCCTCCGGCCACGAGGCGAGCTACTGGCAGCAGGGGCCCGGCGGCTGGGAGCGCAAGGCCTGAACCCCGCCGCATTGCGGAACCACCGTGGCGGCCTGCCCCTTGTTCCGCGTCTCCGGGAGCCCCGCATGAACCGTCTCGCCGCCTGCGCGCTCGCGCTCCTCCTCGCCTTTCCCGCGCAGGCGCAGCTTCTGCCCGGGCAGGAGCAGGCCCCCGCCGCGCCGGTCGCGGAGGCGGCGCCACCGGCGGAGGCGGCGCCTCCCGCCGAGGCCGCGCCTCCCGCGGAGGCCGCGCCTCCCGCTCCCGCAGGGGCGGCAACGCGGGGCCGCCCGCCCGCCCCTGCGGCGGAAGGCCGGCGCCTGCCGCCGAACGCGGTCAGCGAGCACCGGCTCGACCTGCCGGGGCGCACCCTCGCCTTCACGGCGACGGCGGGCGCCGTCCCGCTCCGCGACCGGGAGGGGCGCCTCGAGGCCGAGATCGGCTTCGTCGCCTACACCCTGAAGGACCGGGACCCCGCCGGGCGCCCGGTCACCTTCGCCCTCAACGGCGGACCCGGCGCGGCCTCGGCCTATCTCCATCTCGGCGTGCTCGGGCCGTGGCGCCTGCCGCTCGACGGCCCGACCCTGCCGCCCTCGACCCCGCCCGTGGCGGCAGCGAACGCCGAGACCTGGCTCGACTTCACCGATCTCGTCTTCGTCGATCCGGTCGGCACCGGCTTCAGCCGCCTCGCCCAGCCGGGCGACGAGCTGCGCCGGCGCTACCTCTCCGTCGAGGGCGACGTCGCGGCCTTGTCCGACGCGATCAACCGCTGGCTCGTCGAGAACGGCCGGCTGACGAGCCCGAAATTCTTCGTCGGCGAGAGCTACGGCGGCTTTCGCGGGCCGCTCCTCGCCGAGAAGATGCAGACCGACCACGGCATCGGCTTCAGCGGCCTCGTCCTGCTCTCGCCGGTGCTCGATTTCGGCTGGCGCACGGGCCGCGGCCACGCGCCGCTGCCGCGGGTCTCGCTGCTGCCGTCGCTCGCCGCGGCGGCCCTCGACAAGGACGGCGCGGTCACCCGGGAGGCCCTCGCCGAGGCCGAACGCTACGCCGCCGGGGAGTACGTGACGGACCTGCTGCGCGGATTGCAGGACAGGGAGGCGGTCGCCCGCATCAACCGGCGCGTCGCCGAACTGACCGGGCTCGATCCCGAGGTCGTGCGGCGCCAGTCGGGCCGCCTCGACATGCGCACCGCCCAGCGCGAGCTCTTTCGGGCCGAAGGCCGGATCGCGAGCGCCTACGACACCGGCGTCACCATCGTCGACCCGGATCCGACCGCCGCCTTCCCGCGCTTCCCCGATCCGGTCCTCGACGGCATGACCGCACCCCTCACCGGGGCGGTGGTCGACCTCCTCGCACGCAAGCTGAACTGGCGGCCGGAGGGGCGCTACGTCCTCCTCAACGGCGGCGTGAGCGGGGCCTGGAACTGGGGCCGCGGCCGCGGCGCGCCCGAGGTCGTGACCGCGCTCGCCCGGGCGCTCGCCCTCGACGGAAATATGCGCGTGCTCGTTACGCACGGCTTCACCGACCTCGTCACCCCCTATTTCGAGAGCGAGCTGATCCTGCGCCAGCTGCCCGATTTCGGCGGGCGGGTCTCGCTCGAAGTCTATCCCGGCGGCCACATGTACTATTCCCGCGACGCCTCCCGAAAAGCCTTCCGCTCCGACGGGGAGCGGCTGTACGCGCAGGCGCTCGCCGCGCGGGCGGGCACGCCGCCCGCGGCGGCCGCGCCGCCCGGGCGTTAGGGAGAGGGTGCTCGGCGTCCCGCCGTCAGGCCGGAGCGTCCTCCCCCGGCCTCACCCTGGCCCTCTCCCCGCTGCGCTGGGAGAGGGAACGGGGCAAACCTCTCCCGGAGGGAGAGGTCGAGTCGGCGCGGCAGCGCCGGCCGGGTGAGGGGCGGAACGGCGCCGATGGGGGCTCCACCCGACGAGCCCCTGCCGTCACCGTCCGCCCCTCATCCGGCGCTTCGCGCCACCTTCTCCCTCGGGAGAAGGATCGCCGCCGCCGCGGTTGCCTCAGCCGAAGACGTCGGCGGTGATGCCGGCGTACCAGCCCATGTTCTCCTCTTGCGTCTGGCGGCGCAGTTCCGGCGGCTCGCCGGTCTTGGAGATGAAGGTCTCGACCGCGGCGATCTTGCCCTCCTTCGGCTCGTAGCGCCCGC
>DATLFZ010000035.1:0-5566 GCA_035540795.1 Beijerinckiaceae bacterium
GCTCGAACGGGCGGCGGCGATCCTGCGGGCGGGGGGCCTCGTCGCCTTCCCGACCGAGACCGTGTACGGGCTCGGCGCCGACGCGACCGATGCCCGCGCCGTCGCCGGCATCTACGCCGCCAAGGAGCGGCCGCGCTTCAACCCCCTCATCGCCCATCTGCCCGACGCCGAAGGGGCGGCCCGGGAGGGCGTTTTCGACGAGGCGGCGGAGCGCCTCGCGCAGGCGTTCTGGCCGGGGCCGCTGACGCTGGTGGTGCCGGCCGCGCCGGGCTGCACCGTCAGCGACCTCGCCCGGGCGGGGCTCGACACGGTGGCCTTGCGGGTCCCGGCCGATCCGGTGGCGCAGGACCTCCTGCGCCGGGTCGGACGCCCGGTGGCCGCGCCTTCCGCCAACCGCTCGGGTCATGTCAGCCCGACCCATGCGGCGCATGTCCTTTCCGACCTCGCCGGGCGCATCGACGCGGTGCTCGACGGCGGGCCGACGGCGGTCGGCGTCGAATCGACCATCGTGTCCTGCCTCGGGCCGCCGCGGCTCCTGCGCCCGGGCGGGGTGCCGCGGGAGGCGATCGAGGCGGCGCTCGGCCGCACGCTCCCGGGGGCGGAGGCGGGGCCGCTGCTGGCGCCGGGCATGCTCGCCTCGCACTACGCGCCGCGGGCGCCGCTGCGGCTCGGCGCCGACCGGATCGAGGCGGGCGAGGCGGCGCTCCTGTTCGGCCCGCACGACCCGCCGGGCGCGGAGGGGGCGGTCCGGCTGAACCTCAGCCCCGCCGGCGACCTCGCCGAGGCGGCCGCGAACCTCTTTTCGCACCTGCGCGCCCTCGACGCCGCCGGCGCCGCCGCCATCGCGGTCGCGCCGATCCCGGAGGAGGGTCTCGGCGAGGCCATCGCCGACCGCCTGCGCCGGGCCGCGACCCGGTGAACCGTCCCGCCGCGGCGCCGTTGTGAGCGGAACCTCGGAGCCCGCATGACCCGCCTGATCGCCGTCCTCTTCCTGCTTCTCGCGGCCCCGGCCGCGGCACAGCCGAAAGCCCCCGCCGTGCCGGCGCAGGCCGCCATCCTGGTCGAGTTCGACACCGGCGCCGTGCTGTTCGCCCGCAACGCCGACGCCGGGCGGCCGCCGGCGAGCCTGACCAAGCTGATGACGCTCGAAGTGGTCTTCCACGAGATGGCGCAGGGACGGCTGCGCCCGGATACGACGTTCACGGTGTCCGAGCGGGCGGTCCGCCGGGGCCGGCCGACGCCGCGGGCCTCCACGATGTTTCTCGAGGCGGGCATGAAGGTGAGCGTCGCCGACCTGATCGCCGGCCTCGTGGTGGCGTCGGGCAACGACGCGGCCCTCGTGATCGCCGAGGGCGTCGCCGGCTCCGAGGCGGCCTTCGTGCGGCGCATGAACGAGCGGGCGAAGGCGATCGGGCTCACCCGGTCGCGCTTCACCAACCCGCACGGGTTCGATTCGCCCGAGCAGCGGGCGAGCATGCGCGACATGGCCCGGCTCGCCGCCCATCTCGTGCGGGCCTATCCGGACCGCTACCCGGTCTTCGCGCGGCGGAGCTTCACCTTCGCCGGGGTGACGCAGCACAACCGCAACCCGGTGCTCGGCATGCCGGGGGTCGACGGCCTCAAGACCGGCCAGACGCAAGGGGCGGGCTTCGCCCTCGTCGCCTCCGCCCGGCGGGACGGCCGCCGCCTGATCCTCGCCCTCGGCGGCGCCGGGAGCGAGGCCGACCGGGAGGAGGCCGCCCGCGCCCTCCTCGACTGGGGCTTTTCGCGCCCCGCGGCCGCGTCCCGCTGAGGCGTCGCCCGCCGGCCCGCTAATCGACAAGCGCGAAGCGGTCGACGTCGACGAGGCCGCGGTCGCTGATCTTGAGGTGGGGGATCACCGGGAGCGGCAGGAAGGCGACCTGGAGGAAGGGTTCGGCCAGCGTCACGCCGAGCCCCTTCGCCGCCGCGCGCAGGGGGTGGAGGGCGTCGCGGACCTCCTCGAAGGAGCGCTCGCTCATCAGCCCGGCGACGGGCAGCGGCAGCTCGGCCCGCACCTCCCCGTCGCTCACCACCGCGAAGCCGCCCTTGAGCGCGATCAGCCGGTTCACGGCCGCGGCCATGTCGGCATCGACCGCCCCGACCACGCAGATGTTGTGGCTGTCGTGGCCGACCGAGGAGGCGATGGCGCCGCGCTTCAGCCCAAAACCCTTCACGAAGCCGCGGCCGATGTTGCGGTTGATCCCGTGCCGGGCGACCACCGCGACCTTGACCACGTCCTGGCCGAGGTCGGGGAGGCGCTCGCCGCCGCGGCCGGGCAGGTTCAGGCGCAGGTGCTCGGTGATGATCTTTCCGGGGATCACGCCGATGACCGAGGCCGGCCCGGCGCCGCCGGGGACGCGAAAATCGTCGGCGGCCACCGGGTGCGCCTTGACGCTGTCGAGGCCGATCGGCGCCACGCTGCCGCGGGCCGCGAAGAGGGCGTCGTCGACCGGGCGGCCGGCGGCGATCACCTGCGACACGGCGCAGGCTTCGAGGTCGTCGAGGAGGACGATGTCGGCGCGCTTGCCCGGCGCGATCAAGCCGCGGTCGCGCAGGCCGAAGGCTGTCGCGGCGGTGAGGGAGGCCGCGCGGTAGACCGCGAGCGGCGGGCAGCCGAGCCCGATCAGCGTGCGGATCATATGGTCGAGATGGCCCTCCTCGGCGATGTCCAGCGGGTTGCGGTCGTCGGTGCAGAGCGCGAGGAAGGGCGCGTTCGCGACGGTGAGGAGGGGCGCGAGCGCGTGCAGGTCCTTCGAGACCGAGCCCTCGCGGATCAGCACCGTCATGCCCTTGCGGATCTTCTCGAGGGCCTCCTCGGCGGTCGTGGTCTCGTGGTCGGTGCGGATGCCGGCGGAGAGGTAGCCGTTGAGGTCGAGGCCGCGCAGGAGCGGCGCGTGGCCGTCCACGTGGCCGTCGGCGAAGGCCTCGATCTTGGCGAGGCAATCCGGGTCGGCCGCGAGCACGCCGGGGAAGTTCATGAACTCGGCGAGGCCGATTCCGTGCGCCCGCTCCTTGTAGGGCACGAGGTCGTCCCGGGAGATGCGGGCGCCGGCGGTCTCGAGGTCGGTCGCCGGCACGCAGCTCGACAGCTGCACCCGCAGGTCCATGATTGTGCGCTCGGCGCAGGCGAAGAAGTAGTCGAAGGCGGCCGTGCCGAGCACGTTCGCCATCTCGTGCGGGTCGCAGATGGCCGTGGTGACCCCGTGCGGCAGGACGCAGCGGTCGAACTCGAGCGGCGTGACGAGGGACGATTCGACGTGCAGGTGGGTGTCGACGAAGCCCGGCACGGCGATGCGCCCGCGCCCGGCGATCTCGCGCCGCCCGCGATAGGCCCCATAGGTGCCGACGACGGTGTCGCCGCAGATCGCGACGTCCGTCGGCACGAGCTCGCCGGTGACGAGGTCGAACAGGCGCACGTCCTTGACGACGAGGTCCGCCGCCTCGGCCCCGCGCCCCTGCGCGATGCGGGCGGGGAGGGTCATTCGCTGCCCTCCTCGATCAGCGCCTCGAACGACAGCCCATCGAGCCGAGCACCTTTGCGAGCCTCGCGGAAGGCCTCATCGAACGAATCGTCCGCGGTCGGGTGCTCCGCCCAGCGCAGAAGCCGCGCGAGCGGCTCGCCGTCGCGCGTGATCACGATCTCCTCCCCCGCCTCGACCCGGTCGAGCAGGGGCCCGAGATGTTCGTCTGCCTCGATGGTGACCATGGCCCGCGATCCGCATGCGTCCCCGCCAGAGGGCGTCACCCGCCGCCCGCCGTCAAGACACCGCGGCGCCGCGTGCCGAGCGGCCGTCACCCCTTCAGAACGAGGGGGACGCGGCGGCGTCGGCAGGCCCGCACCAAGTCCTTGTCCTTGGTCGCGAGCGGCAGCCCCCGCCGCAGCGCGAGTTCCAGATAGGCGGCATCATAGCTGGTGAGGCGCTCTTGCGAGGCCAG
This sequence comes from Beijerinckiaceae bacterium, assembly GCA_035540795.1. Taxonomy (GTDB): domain Bacteria; phylum Pseudomonadota; class Alphaproteobacteria; order Rhizobiales; family Beijerinckiaceae; genus JAJKJG01. Next base: position 3,958 of record DATLFZ010000035.1, read on the forward strand.
CACGTCGATCGCCTCAAAGGCCCGGCTGCCGGCCTCCATGTCGGGGCGAATCGGCAGGGCGGCGACCAGGGCGAAGAACTCGGCGGCTCGGGCGGCGTCGATGCGATCGTGCCGTCGAGCGAGGAGGACGACGTTGCTCACTTCCAGGCGCCACATGTCCGGCACCGCCGCTCCTTCGTCGCGGACGCGTTCGAGGAGACGATCCGTCGCCGGCGTCGCCTCGTCCGGAAAGCACCAGGTTAGAGCGACGGAGGAGTCGAGGACGAATCCGCTCACGGACGACCGGCGTCCCGCAGCTCCTTCCACGACAGACCGCCGAGGGAGAGGCCCTTGCGGCTCTCCTTCCAGCGGGCGATCGCCTCGTCGATGCGGGCCTTGTCGCCGGCCTCCGCGGATACCAGCCGGGCCACGGGCTTGCCGTGCCGCGTGATGACGACCTCCTCCCCGCGCTCGACCCGGTCGAGCAGCGCCGACAGGTGAGTCTTCGCCTCGTAGATGCCGACCTCGGCCATGGGCAGCTCCGTTGGTCTGAACATGAGACCAGATTGCAAGGATTTCAAGCGGCCTTGCCGAAGCCGAAGCCGCGGCCGGGGGCGGCGTCGAGGAGGGCGCGGGTATAGGGGTGCTCGGGGGCGGTGAAGACCCGGTGGGTCGGCCCCTGCTCGACCACGAGGCCGCGCTCCATGACCATGATGCGGTCGCAGATCTGGGCGGCGACGCGCAGGTCGTGGGTGATGAACAGGACGGCGAGGTCGAAGCGGCGCTTCACGTCGTCGAGGAGGTCGAGCACCTGGGCCTGGACCGACACGTCGAGGGCCGAGACCGCCTCGTCGGCGATCAGCACCTCCGGCTCCATGGCGAGCGCCCGGGCGATGGCGATGCGCTGGCGCTGGCCGCCGGAGAACTGGTGCGGGTAGCGCTCGAGCACGTCGGGGCCGAGGCCGACGAGGCCGACGAGGGAGCGCGCCCGGGCGAGGGCCTCGTCCCGCGGCAGCCCGAAATTCATCGGCCCCTCGATGATGGACGCCCCCACGGTGCGGCGCGGGTTGAGCGAGCGGTAGGGGTCCTGGAATACGATCTGGATGCGGCGCCGGTGCGGCCGCAGGCGGCCCTGCGGCATGGTGGCGATGTCCACGTCCTTGAGGCGGATGGCGCCGCTCGTCGGCTCGACGAGGCGGGCGATGCAGCGCGCCACGGTGGTCTTGCCGGAGCCGGATTCGCCGACGATGCCCAGCGTCTCGCCCCGGCGCACGTGCAGATCGACGTTCTCGGCCGCGCGCACGGTGCGCTCCTTGCGGAACAGGCCGCCGCCGCCGAACAGCTTCGACAGGCCGACGGTCTCGACTGCGACCGGGCCGGTCACGGGTGGGCGCGGCTGCGGCTCGAGGCTCGGCACCGCGCCGATCAGCATGCGCGTGTAGGGATGGCGCGGGCGCTTCAGCACCTCCTCGGCGCCGCCCTGCTCGACCACCCGGCCGTTCTGCATCACGACGACCCGGTCGGCGATCTCGGCGACGACGCCGAAATCGTGGGTGATGAACAGGACGCCGGTGCCGCGCCGGCGCTGCATGTCCTTGATCAGCGCCAGGATCTGCGCCTGGGTGGTGAC
>DATLFZ010000036.1:0-8048 GCA_035540795.1 Beijerinckiaceae bacterium
GCGGCACCGCGATGGCGGCGGCCCTTGCCGGCACCGGCACCTTCTTCGGCCCTTGGCGTTGAACTCCTCGATGGCGATGCGGATGCCGCGCAGGTCGTCCTGGCCCGAATTGCCGTACTGCCCGCTCGCGTCGCAGGTGAGCCCGAGCCTGATGGGCTTGCCCTGGGCATAGGCGCGGTTGTGGCGCCAGGGGCCGAAGAAGGCGCCGGTGCCGGCAAGGGCCGCCGCCATCGCGGTGCCGCCGATCAAGCGGCGTCTCGTGATCTCGCTCATGACATCTCCTCCGCTGCTGCGCCGCGCGGGCGGCCGGTTCGGCGGGAGGCGTCCGGGCGGGCCGCCGCCTCCTCGGGCTTTGGCGCGCGGGCCTCGGGGGAGCGGCGCGCGCGCCCTCGATTTGAATGCATGTTCTTTGCCGACATGCAAGTGAATATTCATTCAAAGGGAGGATCGAACGGGCGGTCCGGAGCCCACGCGGTCACCCCTGCATGCGGCCGAGGCTGATGAGCAGCGCCTGGACGAGGCAGATCGCCCCGGCGATCGGCCGGAACTGGTGCACATCGAGGTCGTCGACCAGGAAGGCGACGTCGCTCGCCTTGGCGAGGGGGCTCGCGGTGACGTCGGTGATGGCGACGATCGGCACGCCGCGGATGTGGGCGTCGCGGACGATGTCGACCACGGCGGGGGTGTACTCGGCGAAGGAGATCGCGACGACGAGGTCCTTCGGGCCGAAGGTGGCGGCCTGCTGCTGGGCCATGCCGCCGACGAATTCGAGGAGGTGGCCGCGCAGCTCGAGCCGGAGGAGGCCGTAGGCGAAATAGGCGGCGATCGGGAAGGCCCGGCGCTGGCCGATGAGGTAGATGTTCTGCGCCGCCCGGAGCATGCGCAACGCCTTGTCGAGCTGGTCGCGGGTCACCGCGTGCTTGAGCCGCTCGAGGTTGAGCGCGGAGGCGTCGGCGAACTCGGACAGGACGCCGAGCGCGTCGCCCTCGGCCTTCTGCAGGCGCTTGCGGTGGCGATAGGCGCGCTCCCGGTAGTCGGGACCGCCCTCGATCAGCCGCAGCTTGAAGACCTGCTGCAGCTTCGAGAAGCCGCTGTACCCGAAACCCTTCGCGAAGCGGATCAGGGTCGAGGGCTGGACCTGCAGCCGGTCGGCGATGGTGGTGGTGGTCTCGAGCGCGAAGGTGTTCGGCTCCTCGAGGGCGTAGCGGGCGATGCGCTGGAGATGGGGGCTGAGCGAATCGTACTGCTCCTTCAACCGTTTGCGGAAGCCGTCGAAGGTCTCCTTGTCGTCCATGCTTCGCGTGCCCCCCTTTGCCGGCCTTGTAGCGGACTTGCATTCGACGGCGAAATGAATTTTCATTCGAAACGTGAGAAGATAGAAAGCGCGTTGCGATCGGGAGGAGCGGGTGGCCGGGATTCGCGGGGCCGCGCTGATCGGCTGCGGCATGATCAGCCTCTACCACCTGCGCGCCTGGCAGGCGGCGGGCGTTCCGGTGGTGGCGGTGTGCGACACCGACCGGGCGAAGGCGGAGGGGCGCGCCCGCGAGTTCGGGATCGCCCGGGTCTACGACGATCCCGCCCGGCTCTTCGCCGACGGCGGCTTCGAGGTCGTCGACATCGCCGCCTCCGTCGACGCGCACGACCCCCTCGCCCGCATGGCCGCCGACCACGGCGTCCACGTGCTCCTGCAGAAGCCGATGACCCGCACGGTCGCGGAGGCGGAGGCCCTCGTCGCCCATGTGGGAGAGCGGGTGCGCTTCATGGTGCACGAGAACTACCGCTTCCGCCCGCACTACCTCACCGTCCGCGACTGGATCGAGCAGGGCCGCATCGGCCGGCCCCGTCACGCGGTCATGGCGGTGCGCGGCTCCGGCCTGTGCCCGCGGGAGGGCCGCGAGCCCTTCCTGATCGAGCGCCAGCCCTACTTGCGGGGTTTCCGGCGGAACCTCGTCTTCGAGACCATGATTCACCACCTCGACGTGCTGCGGCTGCTGTTCGGGCCCCTGAACGTCGTCGCCGCCCGCCTGAACCGCCTCGCCGAAGGCCTGCCGGGCGAGGACACGGCGACGATCCTGCTCGACGGCCCGGACGGGTTCATCGCCACCGCCGACGGGTGCATCTGCGCGCCGGGCTACCCGCCCCTCCACGGCGACCGCCTCGAGGTCGTCGGCACGAAGGCGACGCTGGTGATGGACTACGACCGCATCTTCCTCGTCGGCGCCGAGGACGCGGCGGTCGGCGTCGATCTCGTCGGCCGCTACCAGGAGTGCTTCGACATCGCCATCGCGGCCTTCGTGCGCGGCGTGCGCGAGGGGATGCCGTTCGAGACCGACCGCCTCGACAATCTCGAGACGCTTCGTCTCATGGAGAGCGTCTACCGCGCCGCCGGCGTCGAGGTGGCGCCGTGAACCCGCCCGTCCCCTCGCTGACGCCCACCATCGACCCGCAGGCCCTCGACAGGCTCTTCGACGTGGCGGACCTGCGCGTCTTCCTGCCGGGAGGCTACGGGGCGCTGGGGGAGGCGATCGCCACCGGCTTCGCGCGGCGCGGCGCGCAGGTGACCGTCGCCGGTCCCTCCCTCGAGAAGGCGGAGCGCCTGGCGGGCGTGCTCGCGAGCGACGAGCGTCCGGCCTTCGGCCTCGCCCTCGACGCCCGCGACGTCGGCGCGATCCGCGCGGCCGTGGACCGGGCGGCGGCGCTCATGGGCGGCATCGACGTCCTCGTGAACTGCGTCGGAATCCAGCGCGAGCAGGCCCTGCTCGACGTGACCGAGGACACCTTCGACGAGCTCTACGCGGTCAATCTGCGCTCGGCCATGTTCCTCGGCCAGGCGGTGGCGCGCCGGCAGATCGCGGCCGGGCGCGGCGGGCGCCACATCCACCTCCTCTCCGTGCGCTCCCAGCTCGCCCTTCGCGGGCGCGGCTATTCGGGCTACTGCGCCACCAAGGGCGGCCTCTTGATGCTCGTGAAGCAGCACGCCATGGAGCTCGCGCCGCACGGGATCACCGTCAACGGGGTCGCCCCGACCTTCATCCAGTCGGACCGGATCCGGCCCCATCTCGAACGCGCCGCCTTCCGCGACTTCATCGTCGAGCGAAACCCGCTCGGGCGCATCGGCGAGCCGGTCGAGGTCGTCGGCCAGGTGATCGCGCTCGCCGCCCCGGCCGGCGCCTACATCACCGGCCAGGCCATCTTCGTGGACGGCGGCGTCACCGCGAGCCAGTAGGCCGGCGCGGCTCAGGGCTCCGCCTGCGGGGCGGGGGCGCCGGCGAGCCTGCGGTAGAGGACCGGGGCGAGGGCGAGGAGGGAGAGCCCGATCAGGGCGACGAGGATCTCGGGGCGCAGGATGGCGGCCGGGGTGAGGTCCTCGCCGGCCTCGAGAAGCCCGCCGAGGCCCGCGCCGACGCTGGCGTAGATGAAGGTGGCCGGGACGATCCCGACGGCGGTCGCCCCGACGAAGGTCCGCAGCCGCACGCCGGCAAGCGCAGGGGCGAGGTTGACCGCGAAGAAGGGGAAGAGCGGCACGAGGCGCAGGACGAGGAGGTAGCTGAAGGCGTCGCGGCGGAAGCCGCGGGCGAGGCGCGCGACGGTTCCGCCGGTCCGGCGCAGCAGCACGTCGCCGAACGCGCTGCGGGCGATCAGGAAGAGCAGGCTCGCGCCGATCGTGGCGCCGACCACCGCGAGCGCCCCGCCGCCGAGGGCGCCGAAGAGGAACCCGCCCGTGACGGTGAGGACGAGACCGCCCGGGACCGAGAGGGCGACGAGCGCCGCATAGGCGAGGACGTAGCCGAGGGCGGCGGCCGCCCGGTGGCGCACGACGAGATCCTGCAGCTCGGCTTGGTGCGTTCGCAGCGCCTCGAGGGAGATCCAGCGATGCAGGCCGAGACCGAAGAAGGCGAGCATGCACGCCGCGACGAGGGCCGCCGGCCCGTAGCGTCGCAGCCCGGACTTCGCGTGCGCCCGCTCCATCGCCACCTCCGCCCGCATCGGAGCACGGCCGGACGGGCGGCGGGATCAAACCATGGTGAGCGCGGCGGCACAAACCGCGGCGGGTCAGTGCGCCATCAGCACCGGCACGGTAGCGCGTTCCAGCATCTCCCGGGTGGCGCCCCCCAGGACCCATTCGCGGGCCCGGGAATGGCCGTAGCCGCCCATCACCACGAGGTCGGCGGAGAAGCGGCCCGCCTCCTCCAGGACGAGATCGGCGACGGGGCGTCCCCGGCTCTCGAGGAGGAACAGCTCGACCGCGGTGCCGTAGCGGCCGAGGTGGCGGGCGAGGCCGGCGCCCGGCGCTTCCAGCGCGTCGCGCTCGTCCGGATCGACGAGCACGATCGCGGTCCGGGTCGCCCGGGCGACGAAGGGCAGGGCCTCGGCCACCGCCCGGGCGCTCTCGCGCGTGTCGCGCCAGGCGACGAGAACGCGGCGGAAGGCGTCCGGCGGCCGCCGGCCCGGCGGGACCACGTAGACCGCGCGTCCGCCGCCGAACAGGACCGCCTCGAACATCTCGGCCGTGTCGGCGAGGCCCTCGCCGGAAGGCCGGCTCGCGACGAACAGGTCGGTCCGGCGCGCTTCCGCCGCGAGCCAGCGCGCGAGCTGCCAGGGCGTGCCGTCGAGGCGGCGCAGCTCGCTGCGTACGCCGACCCGATCGAGGCGCGTCCGCAGGCGGGCCTCGACCGCGTCCCCGGTGCGCCGCACCTCCGCCTCGAGGTCGGCCATGGCCTGCGCCGCCGCGGCGCCGCCGTCGAGCGGCATCACGCCGGCGAAGGTCGTGAACGGGTTGGCGTAGAGGCCGGTGAGATGCGCCTCGAAGGCGGTCGCGACCGCCTCCGCATGGGCGAGACGCTCCTCGTCGGCCGGTCCGCCGTCGAGATGGACGAGGACGTCCCGGATCATGCCGGCCTCCCGGTCACGCCGCCGCGATGGCCGGGATGCGGTAGAGGTTGTCGCGGACCTCGCGCACGCCGGGCGTGGATTCGGCGAGGACGCGCAGGGCCGCCCGCTCCTGGTCCGACTCGACCGGTCCCCACAGCTCGGCGACGCCGTTCGTGACGGAGACCGAGTGCAGCCAGGGCCGGCCGAAGGACGAGGCCCGGATCTGGTCGCGGATCGCCTCTTCGATCGCCTTGTCGGACGGGGCCGCGACCGGGCCCGCCGCCGCCCGGGCGAAGGCCTGCAGGATGTTGCGTCGGCTGACGATGCCGACGACCCGGCCGGCGCGGACGATCGGCACCCGCTTGATGCCGCGCTTCTCCAGCACCGCGGCGAGGTCGGACAGCGGCGTGTCCTCGGTGGCGGTGACCACGTCCCGGGTCATCACGTCGGCGACCTTCTGGGCGTGCGCCTTGACGAAGTCCTGCGCCCGCACCTCGGGGCCGCTGAGCAGTTCGAGCCACCAGGACCGGCGGCGCTGCGTGCCGATCTCGGCCCGGCGCATCAGGTCGCCCTCGCTGACGATGCCGACGAGCTTGCCGTCCGCGACCACCGGGGCCGCGCTGATCCTGCGCTCGAGCAGGAGCGTCGCGACCTCGCGCACGCTGTCCTGCGGCTTCACCGTGATCACGTCCGTGACCATCACGTCGCGCGCCTTCATGGGTCGTTCCTCCGGAAGAACGACGCATCCTGCGCCCGCCGGCGTCCTCCGGCTTTGATCCGCGTCAAGACCTCACGGGGCTGCCTTGCAGTGCAGCCCGCCGTCGACCGGGAGGACCGCCCCGTTGACGTAGCGCGCCTCGTCGGAGGCGAGGAACACGGCGGCCCAGGCCACGTCCCAGGCGGTGCCCTGCCGGCCCGTCGGGGAGAGCGCGTCGCGCGCCGCGACCATCTCCTCGACGCTCCCGTGATGGCCGGCGATCTGGCCGTGGACCATCGGCGTGTCCATCAGCCCGGGCAGGATCACGTTCGCCCGGACGCCCTGGCGCGCGTGCTGGACCGCGACCGCGCGGGTGAAGTTTATGACCGCCGCCTTCGAGGCGGAGTAGGAGACGTAGGCGTAGCCGGTCCAGCGGATGCCGGCGAGCGACGAGATGTTGACGATCGCGCCGCCGCCCTGGTCGATCATGATCGGCAGGACGTGCTTGCAGGTCAGGAACATCGACTTGACGTTCACGTCCATGACCCGGTCCCAGCTGTCCTCGCTCTCCTCGATCGGGCCGCCCTTGCCGGTGATGCCGACGTTGTTGTGCAGGATGTCGATGCGGCCGAAGCGCTCGCGGACGCGCGCCACCGCGCCGGCCACGTCGTTGGCCTTCGTCACGTCGGCGGCGAGGGCGAACGCCTCCCCGCCCTCGTCCGCGATCAGCCGCACCGTCTCGGCGGCGGCCGCTTCGTCCAGGTCGAGGCAGGCGACCCGGGCGCCCTCCCGGGCGAAGGCGACGGCGGTCGCCTTGCCGTTGCCCCAGCCCGGGCCGGACGAGCCCGCCCCGGCGACGAGCGCCGCCTTGCCGGCGAGGCGCCCCACGGCTCAGCCCCGCGGGCGCAGGCCCGCGAGCTCCTCGAGCAGGAGCGCGAGGGAGGAATTGTCGAGGTCGGCCCGGCCGGTCGCGGCGAGCATGCCGTAGAGCTGCTGGACAAGGGCCGTGGCCGGCAGCGGCGCCCCGCTCGCCTGCGCCGTCTCGAGGGCGATGCGAAGGTCCTTCTGCTGCAGGGCGATGCGGAAGCCGGCCTTGTAGTTGCCGTCGAGGACGCGCTGGCCGTGCAGGTCGAGCGCGCGGCTCTGGGCGAAGCCGCCGAGCAGGGCCTGGCGGACTTTTGCGGGATCGACGCCGCTCTTGCGGGCCAGCGTCAGCGCCTCGGCGACCGCCTCGATGGTGATGACGCAGGCGACCTGGTTGCAGGCCTTGCAGACCTGGCCGGCGCCGGATTCGCCGATATGGCTGACGGTCGTGCCCATGGCCGCGAGCACGGGCCGGCAGCGTTCGAGCGCCGCGGCGTCGCCGCCGACCATGATGGAGAGCGTGCCGGCCTCGGCGCCCTGGTAGCCGCCGCTCACCGGCGCGTCGAGCATCGTGACCCCGTGCTCGGCGAGGCGGGCGGCGAAGTCCCGCGTCGCGATCGGCGAGATCGTGCTCATGTCGACGAGGACGCTGCCCGGCCGCATCGCCCCGGCGAGGCCGTCGTCGCCGAAGAGCACCGCCTCCACGTCCGGCGTGTCGGGCAGCATGGTGACGACGATCCGCGCCTCGGCGCAGCCGGCAAGCGAGCCGGCGTCCCGCGCGCCTGCCGCGACGATCTCGGCGACCGGTTCGCGCAGGCGGTCGTGCACGAGGAGCGGGAAGCCGGCCTTCAGGAGGTTGCGGGCCATCGGCCGGCCCATGATGCCGAGGCCGACGAAGCCCACAAGGGTTCCGGGCGAGAACACGTCCATGCGCAGCGACCCTCTCGGCTCGACCGCGGGGAGGCTCGCACGGGCCCGTCCGGCCGGTCAACGTGGACCGCGCCGCGCCCGCGACGTAGCGTGAGGTCGCACAGGGGCGAGGGGACGATGGACCAGGATTTTTCGGGGCGGGTGGCGCTCGTGACCGGCGGCGCGCGGGGGATCGGGCGGGCCTGCTGCCTAAGACTGGCCGCCGGCGGCGCGGCGGTCGCCCTCAACTACCGCACGAGCGAGGCGGCGGCGCAGGAGACGCGCCGCATGATCCGCGACGCGGGCGGCCGCTGCGAGACGTTCCAGGCCGACGTCGCCGACGAGGACGATTTTGGCGCCTGCGTCGCCGCCGTGCGCGAGAGCCTCGGGCCGATCGACCTCCTGGTCGCCAATGCGGGCACGACCAAGGCCATGGGGCACGAGGACCTGACCTACGCCGCCTGGCGCGACACCATGCGCAACAACCTGGACGCGGCCTACGTGGCCATCGCGGCGGTGAAGGACGAGATGCTCGCGCGCCGGTTCGGGCGAATCGTGTGCATCTCCTCCATCGCCGCCTTCCGGCCGCGCTCGCGCCAGATCGACTACGCCGCGGCGAAGGCCGGCGTCGTGGCGCTGGTGCGCTGCTTCGCCGAGGCGCTCGCGCCGCACGTGCGGGTCAACTGCGTCGCTCCGGGCCTCACCG
>DATLFZ010000037.1:0-4341 GCA_035540795.1 Beijerinckiaceae bacterium
CAACAAGCTCCTCGGCCGGATCGAGGGCGTCGACGGCATCAAGACCGGCTTCATCCGCGCCTCCGGCTTCAACCTGATGACCAACGTGCGCACCGAGGACCGGCACATCGTGACCGTCGTGCTCGGCGGCCGCTCGGGGGCGCATCGGGACGGGATCGTCGCCAACCTCGTGCGCGCCCACCTGCCGCGGGCCTTCGCCGGCGCCCGCACCGCGCCGCTCGTCGCCGAGGCGGATGCCCGGCCGCGGCCGGCGGTGGTCGCCGAGGCGCCCCGTCCGCGCCCGGACGTCGACACGACCGCCACCACCCCGGCCCGGCCGGCCGACCCGTCGGCCCGCCGTCCCGTCGAGGCGAGCGGGGCGACGCCGGCGCCGAACCTGCGCTGGACCACCGGCCCGCAGCCGATCCTGCCCCCCGCCGCCCTCGCCTATACGGCTTCGGAGACGGCCGAGGCCTCCGCCGGCGGCAAGATCCAGGCCCGCCTGCCCGCTCCCGAGACCGTCGTCGCCAAGGCGCCGCCGCGGCCGGAGCCGGAGCCGCAGGCCCGTCCGGCCGCCCCGATCGCCACGGCCTCCGTCGCTCGCACGGGCTGGATGATCCAGCTCGGCGCCCTCGACGACGAGGACAAGGCCAAGGAGATCCTCGCCCAGGCCCGCTCCGCCTCCGGCCGCACCCTGGCCAAGGCCTCGCCCTTCACCGAGCGGGTGACCGTGCGCGGCGGCTCGACCCTGTTCCGGGCGCGCTTCTCCGGCTTCCAGGAGGCCGAGGCGGCGCAGGAGGCCTGCCGCGCCCTCAAGCGCAACGGCTTCAACTGCTTCGCGACGCGGGGCTGACGCCCCGCCTTTCCGAACCGACACCGGCCGTTCGCCGGGCGCGCGTGGAGTATCAGCGATGTCGGCTCAACAGGACGTCCTTGGCCTCGTTGATGCGGGCCGCGAGGTAGGTCGTGCCCCCCTGGTCGGGATGCAGCTTCTTCATCAGCGTGCGGTGCGCGCGCCGCACGTCGTCCGCGCTCGCCCCGGGCTGAAGCCCCAGGATCTGGTAGGCTTCCTCCTCCGTCATCGCACCCGCCTGCGCGCGGCCGCCCGCCCCCGGGTCGCCGTGACGCTCAGCGTGTTCACGCCGACCGGCGAACCGGCGGTCGAGATAAGCCTCTAGAAGCCGCACCCCGTCCGGGTCGGCGGCCCGGCACTCCTCGTAGAGCCGTTTCAGCTCCCCTTCGTCGAGCGCCTGAAGCTTGCGGCCGCCGAAGCCGCCGGCGAGGACCGTCCCGTCCATGTCGCCGGTGTCGTGGTCGAGCTCCATCTCGATCATGGCCGAGCGCACCCGCGACACGGATCCGGGGCTGCGCTTCGTACGCGCGCCGAATCCCGCCGGTCCGAAACCGCTCCAGCCGAGGAGCCACAGCCCGACGCCGCCGAGCAGGAATCCCATGTCGAAGCGGCCGCGGAAGAACAGGAGGGCGGCGACCGCCAGCGCGAGGACGCCGCCGATCTGCTTCATCCGCTTGGCCATCACGGTCGGATTGCCCTGCGCGAACAGGCGCGCGAGCCACCACACCGCCGCGGCGAGCGCGACGCCGTACATGAGCGTCATCATGCCTTCATCGCCGTGAGCAGGCGGCGGGCCTCGGCGTCGCCGGAGGCGAGACGGTCGAGGGCGGAAAGGCCGCCGCTCGCATAGGTCGCGGCCGCCCGCAGCAGGGACGCGAGCGACCCGGGCGCCCCCGCGTCGAAGCGGGCATAGGCGCCTCCGGTGAGCCGCGCGATCTCCTGGAAGGCGCGGGCGGCCACCGGATCGTGCCCCTCGTGGAACATGAAGGCCTTGACGCCCAGGAGCCCGAGCTCCCCGGCGAGCGCGCACAGGTCGTCGATCGGCTCCTCCATGGCGTCGCCCACATAGACGAGCGCCTTCACCTTGGAGGTCTGCGTCTCGGTGCGGACGTGGCGCAGGACGCGCCCGATCTGGGTGTGGCCGCCGCGGCAGTCGATCCGGGTCATGAGGCCGGTGAGGGCGGCCGGGGCGATCACCCAGCGCGAGGCGCGGCACTCGTCGAAGCCGCGGAAATAGACGAGTTGCACGGAGAGCCCGCCGACCGAATCGGCCGCCTGGAACATCTCCGCCTGGACCTTGCAGGCGAGGTCCCAGGTCGGCTGCCGGCTCATGGTGGCGTCGAGGGCGAAGACGAGGCGCGGCCGCCCTTCGGCGGTGGCGCTCGGGCCGAGCTTTTGGGCGCTCGCCAGGAACACGTCGACGGCGGCGCGGGCGGCCGGGGCCGGCGCGGCACCGGACGGTCCGGTGCTCACCGCATCCGTCCTGGGGGGCTTCTCGGGGGCGTCCTTCCTGTCGACCATGCACCGGGACCGATCATCCGATCCCTGTTGTGCGCATCGGAAAGGGCCGGTGCAAGCCCGCGGCGACCGGCTGCCGCGGGGCGACGGGCGTCAGTGCAGCCGGCGGGGCTTCTCGGCGCGGGCCTTCTCCCAGGCCTTCACCTGGATTCCGTTGACGCCGACGTCGCCGAGGCGGTCGCTCAGGTCGACGAAGCTGCGTTCGCTCATCTCGAGCTCGGTGGCGAAATCCTCGTCCTCGACCTGGTCGAGCTCGGCCGCAGCAAAACGATCGAAGGCCGCCGACATCTCGGCATACGCGAAGGCTACGGGCAGCGTCCGGAAAATGGTCGCGAACTCGTCGTCCAGTTCTCCCGTGTCGAGATCGCGCATCTGGACGAGATAACCGTCCGAATGTTCGCAGATCTCGTACCGCCAGTGACGGCCTTCCGATGCCGCGAGGAGCATCGCTACCTCCACTCGTCACCACTACTCTGTCGAAGCAATGCAATTGCCCCGCTGACGGTTCCGCTTCAGCGCGGCCTGCGCCGCCACGCCCGCTTGATCGCGGCCGCGCCGCTCCGATATCGCAGGCCATGACCCGCACCGATAATCCCGTTCACGTGGTCGGCGGCGGCCTCGCCGGATCGGAGGCCGCCTGGCAGATCGCGCAGGCCGGCGTCCCCGTCGTCCTGCACGAGATGCGCCCGGTCCGGGGAACGGAAGCGCACAAGACCGACGGCCTCGCCGAACTCGTCTGCTCGAACTCGTTCCGGTCCGACGACGCGGAGACGAACGCGGTCGGCCTCCTGCACCAGGAGATGCGCCGGCTCGGCTCCGTGATCATGCGCGAGGGCGACCGCCACCAGGTGCCGGCAGGCGGGGCGCTCGCCGTCGACCGGGACGGCTTTTCGGCCGCGGTGACCGCGGCCCTCGAGGCGCATCCGCTCGTGACGATCGCCCGCGAGGAGGTGGCGGGGCTGCCGCCGGACGAATGGGACAGCGTGATCCTCGCCACCGGCCCCCTCACCTCCCCGCGCTTAGCCGAGGCGATCCGCGGCCTCACGGGCGAGAAGGAGCTCGCCTTCTTCGACGCCATCGCCCCGATCGTGCACCGGGACAGCATCGACCTGTCGGTCGCCTGGTTCCAGTCGCGCTACGACAAGGCCGGGCCCGGCGGCACCGGGGCCGACTACGTCAACTGCCCCCTCGACCGGGAGCAGTACGAGAGCTTCGTCGACGCGCTCCTGTCCGGCGACAAGACGAGCTTCAAGGAATGGGAGGCGAGCACGCCCTATTTCGACGGCTGCCTGCCGATCGAGGTGATGGCCGAGCGCGGCCGCGAGACCCTGCGCTACGGGCCCATGAAGCCGGTCGGGCTCACGAACCCGCACCGGGGCGAGAAGCCGTACGCAGTGGTCCAGCTGCGCCAGGACAACGCGCTCGGGACGCTGTTCAACATGGTCGGGTTCCAGACCAAGCTGAAGCACGGGGAGCAGGTGCGCATCTTCCGCACCATCCCGGGCCTCGAGAACGCCGAGTTCGCCCGCCTCGGCGGGCTGCACCGCAACACCTACATCAACTCGCCGAGGCTGCTCGATCCGACCCTGCGCCTGAAGGCGCTGCCGCGCCTGCGCTTCGCCGGGCAGATCACCGGCTGCGAAGGCTACGTCGAGAGTGCGGCCGTCGGCCTGATGGCGGGCCGCTTCGCCGCGGCCGAGCGGCTCGGACGGCCGGTGCGGCCGCTGCCGGGGACGACCGCGCTCGGGGCGCTGATCGCCCACATCACCGGCGGCCACATCGAGACCATCGACGAGGGGCCCCGCTCCTTCCAGCCGATGAACGTCAATTTCGGCCTCTTCCCGCCCCTCGACCGGGCGCCGAAGGCGGAGGACGGCAAGCGCCTGCGCGGTTCCGCGAAGGCGGTCGCCCGCAAGAAGGCCCTCACCGACCGCGCCCGCGCCGCCCTCGCCGCCTGGCTCGAGGACGCCCTGCCGGTCGCGGCTGAATAG
>DATLFZ010000038.1:0-5659 GCA_035540795.1 Beijerinckiaceae bacterium
GAGCCGGTCGTCGTCGCCGCCCGCGGTCTCGACGCCGTCGAGAGGGCGGGCCTGCGGCTGGTGAGGCTCGATTCCGCGCCGAGCCTCAACCCCGTGACCGCCGGCTACGGCGCCGGCCGGCTCGCCGCCTTCCTGCGCCACGAGGGCGCGAGCCTCGTCCATTGTCTCGGCCTCCGCGCCGTCCTGGTCGGCGGGGCCGCGGCCGCGATGGCCGGCATTCCCCGCAGGGTCTTCTCGCTCTCCCGCGCCGACCTCCTCGGCGACCGGAGCGGGCCCGCCGCCCGGGTCGGCCGGCTCGGCGTCCGGGCCCTCGTGCGGGGACTTTCTACCGCGCAGACCCGCTATCTGCTCGAGGACGGGGCCGATCCGGCCCTCCTCGGCCTCGATGCGGCGCGGGTCGGCGCGGACGACGCCGCAGGCGCGCAGGCCGCCTACGCGGCGCTCCTCGCATCGTGATCGACCGGGCGGCCTTCATCCGGGCCCATACCCGGCTCCTGCCGGTGCCGCACGCGCCCGAGATCGCGCTCTTCGTCGCCGACGAGGCGACGGCGCTCTGGCAGAAGACCGAGGAGGAGCTCGGGGAAATCGGCCTGCCCCCGCCCTTCTGGGCCTTCGGCTGGGCGGGCGGGCAGGCGCTCGCCCGCTACGTCCTCGACCACCCGACAACGGTCCGCGGCCGGCGCGTGCTCGACTTCGCCACCGGCTCCGGCCTCGTCGGCATCGCCGCCGCCAAGGCGGGCGGCATCGTCGAGGCCTGTGACGTGGACCCCTTCGCGATCGAGGCGGTGAGGCTCAACGCGGCCGCGAACCATGTCGCGATCGTGACCCGCCACGGGGACCTCGTCGGCACGGACGAGGGCTGGGACGCGGTCCTCGCCGGCGACATCTTTTACGAGCGCGACACGGCGGAGCGGGTGACCGCGTGGCTGCGGACGCTCGCCCGGCGGGGCGCCACCGTGCTGATCGGCGACCCGGGCCGGAGCTACCTGCCCGCCGATCTCGAAAGCCTCGCCACCTACGAGGTGCCCGTGACCCGCTCGCTCGAGGACGCGGCGATCAAGCGGGCGAGCGTCTGGCGGCCTATTCCGCCGGCTCCCGGACCGGCGCGAAGGTGAGGCGGTGATAGGGCGAGGGCCCGACGCTCGACAGGGCGGCGATGTGCGCGGCGGTCGAGTAGCCGACGTTGCTGCGAAAACCGTAGGCCGGGAAGCTCGCGTCGAGCCGGGCCATGAGCCGGTCGCGTACCACTTTTGCGACGATCGAGGCCGCCGCGATCGAGGCGACGCTCGCGTCGCCCTTGACGATCGTCTCCACCGGGCAGGGCAGGCGGGGCGGGTCGTTGCCGTCGACGAGGGCGACGTCGGGCACGCAGGGCAGCGCCGCCAGCGCCCGGCACATGGCCGTGAGCGAGGCCTGGCGGATGTTGACCACGTCGATCTCGCGGTGCGGGATCGAGGCGATGCCGACCTGCGCGGTCGCCAGGATCTCCTCGAACAGGGCCTCCCGGCGCTCCCGCGGCAGGACCTTGGAATCGGCGAGGCCGGAGGGCACGCGCTTCAGGTCGAGGACCACCGCCGCCGCGACGACCGGCCCGGCGAGGGGGCCGCGGCCGGCCTCGTCGACGCCGGCGATCGTGCCGTGGCCGCAGCGCTTGAGCTTGCGCTCCCGGGCGAGCCCGAGCGGCTTGACGAGGATTCTCGGCCGAATCGGCTCCATCGCCGCAGGAGAGCCCGATTCCGCCCGGCTGTCACCGCCGCCGCCGGCGAGGCCTGCGCGACGGGGGATTGCGGGGACAAGCCCGATTGTCGCACCCGCCGGGAACCTTGCCAGTAACGCGCCGTTGTCAGGCAGGTCCGTCACGAAGGGAGAATAGGATGCCGATCATCCTTTGGTTGCTGGGGGTCCCGCTCTCGCTGATCCTCATTCTCTGGCTTTTCGGGGTGTTCTAGTCGTCGGGACGCGTTCGTCTCTACGACAAGGAGCCCGCGTTCGACGCGGCATCCGCTCCGGAATCCGGATCCTGCGAACGAATAGACGCCCCCGCGGGGCGTCTATTCTTTTGCGGTGTCAATACGGCTGCTGCGGGCCGAGCGCCGTCGGGCCGTAGGTCTGCGGCAGGAACGCCCCCGGCCGCGTCGAGCCGCCGAACCGGTAGCGCAGCTGCAGGATCCCGACGATCGCGTTGTAGTCGCCGTAATCGGCCGAGAGCGGCCGGATGTAGTTGACCTCCGCGCCCACATCCATCTCGGGCGAGATGCGGTAGCGCAGCCCGGCGGAATAGACGTGCAGCTGCCGGTCCGAGCGCTCCGAGGGATCCCCCGCGTCGTCGCCGATGAGAGTCGCGATCCCGAAGGTCCAGGGGCCGGTCTCGTACTGGATGCCGCCGTGGACGGCCCACTGGTTCTTGCGCTGACGCCAATGGGCCCACTTGCCGTAGCCGCTGTCGAAGGCGCCGACATAGCCGGCGCCGATCGTCCAGCCGCCCCAGCCGACCTGGACGCCCGCCTGCACGGAGCGCAGGTCGTTGAACGGGGTGCCGGTCGGCGACTTCACCGCCTGGCCGACGAGGCCGGCGACGCTCGTGGCGATGCGGAAGGCGCCCCACTGGTGCTGCGACCGGAGCCCCGCCTCGAACACGTGCCGGAAGCCCGCCGTGTGCGCCTCGAAGCTGCCGTTGGTGATCCCGTGCGGATTGACGAACGGCGTGCGCACGCCCGAATGCCAGAGGTCCGCATCGGCGTTGCTGCGGCGGCCGAGGAGGCCGAACGAGCCGACCCGTCCGAAGAAGAAGTCGCCGCCGTGATAGCGGGTGTCGGGCTGGTAGCTCGCCCCGAACTCGAAGCCGTGGAGTTTCGGCGAGAAATAGACGAGCCGGGGCGCCGTGTTGGCGCTGCCGTAGGCGCTCACCGAGACGAAGCCCACGTCGAGGGGCTTGTCCATGAAATAGGGGTAGTCGCCGCCGACCGAGCCCGCGCCCCAGTTCAGCGGCGCCGTCACCGCCATGCGGTGGCTGACGCCCGGCGCCCAGCCGAGCTCGAGCCGGCCGAACCCGCCCTCGTGGAACAGGTGCAGCCGGTCGAAGGCGAGCGGCGCCTCCGGGCGGATGCGGGTCAGGTTCAGGTTGGTGCGGTCGAACTCCACCACGCCGCGGCGGTGGAAATAGGCCGTGTTGACGTTCGAGTAGAGGCCGAAATGGACGCCGCTCCGGCTGGCGCCCGTGTCGTAGACGGGCACGAGGTCGACGCGGCCGTAGCTGCGCCCGACGAAGCCCGGATTGTCCCAATCGGGAAAGGGGATCGGCGACAGCGGCGCGAGGGTGAACTTCGAATGCACGCCCGCAAGTTGTGGGGAGAGGAGCCCGGAATATTCCAGGTGCATCTGCGCGGAGGCCGGCGCGGCGCAAGCAAACAGTAACCACACCGACAGTGATCGAGACTTCATTCCGCGCTCCGGCTTCCACTTTCGATTCACGGAGCGGACCCGGATCGGTCAAGCGAGAACCGTCGCGGCGGTGCTTCGGCTCGGATTTTGGCGGCGGCTGTTGCCCGGTTGCGACAAACGGACCGGTCGGAACGAACAGCGTGGCCGCCGCGTCGTAAGCGAAAGGGAGCGTCGGGTGGCCAGAGCCTTCGCCTGGATCGGACTGTATCTGCTGCTCGTCGTGGCGCCGCTCGTCGTCCTGTTGATCGGGCCGATGCCGCCCGGCCGGGGCTTCTGGTGGGACTTCTCCATGGCGCTCGGCTTCGCCGGCATGGCCATGATGGGCATCCAGTTCGCCCTCACGGCCCGGTTCAAGCGCGCGAGCGCCCCCTTCGGGGTCGACATCGTCTATCTCTTCCACCGCTACCTCGCCCTGATCGCGCTGGCCCTGGTGCTCGCGCATTTCGCCATCCTGTGGCTCCTCTACGAGGAGGCGCTCGGCGAACTCGACCCGCGCACGGCGCGGTGGGAGCTCACGGTCGGGCGCGTCGCGCTCCTCTGCTTCGTGCTGACGGTGGTGACGTCCGAGTTCCGGCAGTTCCTGCGCATCCCGTACCTCGCCTGGCGCATCGCCCACGTGGCGCTGGCGACGCTGGGCTTCGCCGCGGCGGTCGCCCATATCGGCGGCGTCGGCTACTACACGGACGCGCCGTTCAAGCGCGTCCTGTGGCTCTCGGTCACCCTCGTCTGGCTGCTGCTCCTCGTCTGGCTGCGGCTCGTGAAGCCATGGGACCAGCTGCGCCACCCCTACAGGGTGGTCGAGGTCCGGCCCGAGCGCAGCAACTCCTGGACGCTCGCCATCGAGCCCGACGGGCACGAGGGCCTCGCGCGCTTCAAGCCGGGCCAGTTCGCCTGGCTGACCCTGCGCGGGTCGCCCTTCGGCCTGCGCGAGCACCCCTTTTCGATGGCCTCGGCGCCGGAGCGGCTGCCGCGGATCGAGTTCGGCATCAAGGAGCTCGGCGACTTCACCGGCGAGATCGGCGGCGTGAAGCCGGGGGAGATCGCCTATCTCGACGCGCCCTACGGCGTTTTCTCGGTCGACGCCTGGCCGGACGCGCCCGGCTTCGCCTTCGTCATCGGCGGCATCGGCATCACGCCTGCGCTCAGCATGCTGCGCAGCCTCGCCGAGCGGGGCGACCGCCGGCCGCTCTGGCTGTTCTACGGCAACTCGTCCTGGGACGAGGTGGTCTTCCGGGAGGAGATCGACGCGCTCGCCGGCCGTCTCGACCTGAAGGTCGTGCACATCCTGCAGGACGCCCCGGAGGGCTGGCAGGGCGAGACCGGCTACGTGGACAAGGCCGTGCTCGAGCGCCACCTGCCCGCGGATCTGCGCACCCGGATGGCGTACTTCCTGTGCGGGCCGACGCCGATGGCGCGGGCGGCCGAGGCGGCCCTGCGCGAGCTCGGCGTGCCGGCCCACCACATCCAGAACGAGATCTTCGAGCTCGTCTGAGGAGACTCCATGCGCCGCAGGACCGCCTTCTGGCTCGCCATGCTGACCGGGGTGCTCGTGGTCCTGATGGCCCTCGGCTTCGCCCTGCTGCAGCCCGCCGCCCTGCCGCCGCCCGTGTCCTAGATCCCGTCCTTGCGGATCGAGGCGGCGCCCTTGTGGTCGCCGAGCCGGCCGAGGGTGCTCTCGAGGGAGCGCCGCAGCTTGCGGGCGGCGCCGGTCCAGGCGGCTTCGAGGGTGTCGGCCTCGTGGCTCACCGCCTCCGGCCTGCGCCCGGCGAGCCGCGCCTCGATGAGGCAGCGCTTGTCCTGCGCCCCCGACTTGCCGGCGTTGTGGTCGCCCAGGTGGATCTCGAGGCGGGTGATCTGCTCGGCGAAGCGCCCGACGACGTTGCCGACCTCCGTCTCGATCCGCCGCGTCAGCGCATCGCGGCCCGCGACGTTGTCGTCCGTGTTCACCTGGATCTGCATGGGACCTCCGCCGGAAAGATGCTTCAGCGAAAGTCCGGGCCCGGGCGGCGGTTCCGGCGCTACCCCCCGAACCGGCCGGCGATCGAGCGCGAAAGGCCCTCGCCCTCCTTGAGGTAGCGGGCGGTCGCCTCGACGGCGGCGGGGGTGCAGATGCGGTAGGTGAGGGCGAAGCCCTTGTAGCCGCGGTTGAAGGCGCCGGCAAGGCGCTCGCGCCGGCCCGGGGTGACCCCCTCCGCGTCGAGGAGCGCCTCCATGCGGG
>DATLFZ010000039.1:0-6725 GCA_035540795.1 Beijerinckiaceae bacterium
CCGATGCGGCCCGCCTTCACCGGCGGGTGGTCGGCCGGGCGCGCCGCCGCGGCCCTCATCTCCGCCGCGCTCGTCATCAGGTTCATGGGGGTCCTCCGCCCCGGTGACCTAAGCCTTCGTTGGAAGAATTCCAGGGACGCGGCGACGCATGTCCCCCCGCCCGGAAGCGGGTAGGATCGCCCCGATTCTCACGAGCCGCCGATGTCCCTCCCCCGAGCCGTTTCCGCCCCCGCGGGCCCGGTCGCCGCGGCGCTGGCCGCCTTCCGGGCGAACCCGGGAGCGGCGGGCTGGTGCGCGCTGCCGTTCTTCGCCGGCGGCGAGGCCGACCGGGTCGCGGCGGCGGTCGACGCTCGGGCGGCGGCGGGCGCGGCGTGCCTGCCGCCGGCGCCGCAGGTCTTCGCGGCGCTCACGCTGACGCCCCTCGAGGCGGTGAAGGCGGTGATCCTCGGCCAGGACCCCTACCCCACTCCCGGCGACGCCCACGGCCTCGCCTTCTCCTACATCGGCGGCCGGCGCCTGCCGCCTTCGCTCGCCGCGATCCTGCGCGAGCTGCGCGACGATCTCGGCGTCGCCGCCGCCTCCGGCGACCTCACCCCGTGGGCGCGGCAGGGCGTACTGCTCCTCAACACGGCGCTCACCGTCGAGGCCGGCGGCGCCGGGGCGCACCTGAACCTCGGCTGGGCGGCCCTCGCCGACCAGGCAGTGGCGGCGGTCTCGGCGCAACGCCCGGCGGTCGCCTTCCTCCTGTGGGGCCAGGCGGCGCGCCGCCGCGCCGTCCTCGTCGACCGGCACAAGCACCTCGTGCTCGAGGCCGGGCACCCCTCGCCGCTGAACCGCCTCCGCGATTTCGCCGGCGCCCGGCCCTTTTCGCGCGCGAACGCCTGGCTCGCCGCGCGCGGGCTCGCGCCCGTCGACTGGCGCCTGTGATCAGAACAGCACGCGGGGCAGCCAGGTGGCGAGCGCCGGGAACATCCACAGGAGCACGAGCCCGGTGAGCTGGATCACCACGAACGGCACCGCGCCCCACCAGATCTCCGACGTCTTCACCCAGCTCGGGGCGAAGCCGCGGATGTAGAACAGGGTGAAGCCGAAGGGCGGGGTGAGGAAGCTCGTCTGCAGGTTCATCGCCACCATGACCCCGAGCCAGATCGGGTCGACCCCGAGCAGGATCAGCGGCCCGCCGCAGATGGGCAGCATGATCAGGATGATCTCGAAGGTGTCGAGGAAGAAGCCGAGCACGAACATCACCGCCATCACGATCACGATGGCGCCGGTGGTGCCGCCCGGCATGTTCTTGAGCGCCTGCTCGACCATGTGCTCGCCGCCGAGCCCGCGGAAGGTGAGCGCGAACAGGGACGCCGCCAGCACGATGGCGAAGATCATCGCCGTGGTGATCGCCGTGTTGCGCCCGGCGGTGAAGACCATGTCCCAGGAGAGGCGGCGGTTGAGGGCGGCGAGGATCGCCGCCCCGAAGGCGCCGATCGAGGCGGATTCGGTCGGCGTCGCGACGCCGCCGAGGATCGAGCCGAGCACCGCGACGATGAGGAGGAGCGGCGGCACGAGCGCCACCAGCACCCGGCGCGGCAGGGCCCGGCGCTCCTCCTCGGTGACCTCGATCGGCGGGCAGGAGCGCGGCTGGATCACCGCCATGAGAGCCATGAACAGGAGAAAGAGGCCGACGAGCATCAGCCCGGGCAGGAGCGCGCCGGCGAAGAGGTCGCCGGTCGAGAGCGTCTGCGGGGCGAAGTTGCCCATGCGCATCTGCGCGGTCTGGTTCACCGCCGACAGGATGTCGGCGGTGAAGATCAGCACGGTCGAGGGCGGGATGATCTGGGCGAGCGTCGAGGAGGCGCAGACCACCCCGGTGGCGAGGCGGGGCTGGTAGCCGACCCGCAGCATGGCCGGCAGCGCGATCAGCGACATGGTGGCGACGGTCGCGCCGACGACCCCCGTCGCGGCGGCGAGCAGCGCGCCGACGAGGATCACCGAGAAGCCGAGCCCGCCGGGCAGCGCCCCGAAAAGCTTGCCCATGGTGGTGAGCAGTTCCTCGGCCACGCCCGAGCGTTCGAGGATGTTGCCCATCAGGATGAACAGCGGCACCGCGACCAGCACCTCGTTGCCCATGATGCCGAAATAGCGGGGCGGCAGGTTGAGCAGGATCGAGAAGTCGAAGGTGCCGAACAGCCAGCCGATGCCGGCGAAGATCAGCGACAGGCCGGCGAGCGAGAAGGCGATCGGCAGGCCGGTGAGGAGGATCGCGATCGTGCTCAGGAAGAACGCGATCGAGATGATGTCGCCGGCGGTCAGCATGGGGATCGCGGAGACGCTCGGATCACTCGGCGCGGCCGAAGGGCGGCGCCGCGGCCGCCTCCGGATCGCCGCGCAGGACCAGGATCGCCCGGGCGAGCACCGCCGCGCTCGTCAAAAGGACGAGGAAGCAGAAGGCGAGGAGCATGGTCTTGAACAGGAACACGCCCGGCAGCCCGCCGGGCTGCGCCGCGCCTTCGAGGAAGCGCCAGGACGAGGCGACGAAGGGCCAGGTCAGCCAGGCCAAAATCCCGATCCAGGGCAGCGTGAAGACGAGGATGCCGACGATCTCGACGACCGCCCGGGTGCGGGGCGCCCAGCGCCCGTGCAGGATGTCGACCCGCACGTGGGTGTTGGTCAGGACGCCGTAGGCGATGCCGACCAGGAACACGAAGGCGTGGATCCAGACGTAGAGGTCCTGCATCCACGGATAGGTCTGGTGGAAGGCGTAGCGCAAAACGACGACCGCGGCGCAGACCGCCGCGGTCGCCCAGACGAGGAGCGCCAGCGCATAGCCGAAGCCCCGGTTGATGCGCTCGACCGCGCGCGCGAACCCCGCCAGCATGGTCACCGTCCGGCGCCCGCGCGGGCGCCTCAGTCGAACTTGTAGGGCAGCTCCCGGGCCTGCATCATCGGCAGCTCGGTGTAGCGGGCGTTCTCCATGGCGGTGCGGCGCATCTCCGCATAGGCGTCGGCGATCTTGCGCACGAGCGGGTCCTGGTCCTGGCGCAGCTCGGCCATGATCTCGCCGGCGGCGTTGCCGGCGGCGATCAGCACGTCGCGGGGCGCTTCGCGCACCTGCACCCCGTGCTTTTCGACCAGCGTCCGCAGGGCGGGCGGGTTGCGCACGATGTACTCGCTCGTCGAGTAGGCGTAGGTGGCCGAGCAGGCGACCTCGATGATGTTCTTGAGCTCCGCCGACAGGCCGTCCCAGCGCGCCTTGTTGATCACGCATTCCTCGGCCGAGTTCGGCTCCTGGACGCCCGGGTAGTAGTAGAACTTCGCCGCCTGGTGGAAGCCGAGCGCCGCGTCGGACCACGGGCCGATGAACTCGGCGGCGTCGATGGTGCCGGCCCGCAGCGCCGGAAAGATCTCGCCGCCCGGCAGCTGGACCACGGAAGCGCCGAGCCGGCGGTACATCTCGCCGCCGAAGCCGGGGCTGCGGAAGCGCAGGCCCTTGAAGTCCTCCACCGACTTGATCTCCCGGCGGAACCAGCCCATCCACTGGTTGCCGGTGTTGCCGCAGAGAAAACCCTTGAGGTTGAAGCGGCCGTACATCTCGTCGTAGAGCGCCTGCCCGCCGCCGTGCAGCATCCAGGCGTGCTGCTCGGTCGCGGTGAGCCCGTAGGGCATGTTGCCGAACAGGACGATGCCGGCGGACTTGCCGCGCCAGTAGGTCGGCACGGAGTGGTACATCTCGGCCGCGCCCTGGGAGACGGCGTCGAACACGCCGGTCGCCGGGGCGAGCTCGCCGGCCCCGTGCACGCGCACGGTCAGCCGGCCCTCGCTCATCCGGGTGATCTGCTGGGCGAGCCAGTTGGCGCTGGTGCCGGGTCCGGGCAGGTTCGGCGGCCACGAGGTGATCATGCGCCATTCGAGCTTGCCCTGCGCGATCGCCGGGGCGGCGAGCGTCGAGGCGGCGACGCTCGCGCCCCCCGCGGCGAGGAACTTACGGCGGTTCATGCGGGTCTCCTGTCGGCTCCGGCGCCGCGCGCCGGCGTCTGCGCCCACTAAGCGAGGCCGTCCGCGGCCGAGTCAAGCGAGCGGCGCGAAACGCCTGTACCGCCGCGCGGCCCGCGCCTATGGTGCCGGCGCGCAGGGAGGGAAGCATGGACCGGGGCGAGGAACTCGCGCAGCGGCTGGTGGAGGCCCGCCGGGCCGGCAGGCGGATCGAGCTCGACCCGGCGCTGGCGCCGGCCGACGAGGACGCGGCCATGGCGGTCCAGGCGGCGGTGGTGCGCCGCCTCGGCGAGCGCGTCGGCGGCTGGAAGGTGACGATCGCGAACGGTAGCCCCATCGCCGCGCCGCTGTTCGCCTCCCTCGTCGGCGAGAACGGGACGAGCCGGCCCTTCCACGAGGCCCTCGCCGGGCTCGAGGTCGAGGTGGCGGTGCGCCTCTCCCGCGACGTCGCCCCCGGGGCCGGGCGGGACGCGGTCCTTTCCGCGGTCGACCAGGTTCTGGTCGGGATCGAGATCGTCGAGAGCCGCTGGCGCGACCGCACCGGCGTGCCCTTCCCGGCGAACCTCGCCGACAATCTCGCCAACGGCTACTACGTCGCGGGCGCGCGGCGCGGCCCCGAGGCGCTGGGCGCCCTCGCGGCGCTGCATTGCCGGCTCACCCTCGACGACGAGGTCCTGTTCGACGGCCCCGCGGCGCACGGCAACGGCGATCCGCTGGCGCCGCTCCTCGCCTACGCGGCGGCGCCCTACGACCGCCTCGGCGGGTTCGCGGCCGGGCAGATCGTCACCACGGGCACCCTGTGCGGCCTCGTTCCGGTGTCCCGTCCGGGGCGGGTCCGGGCCGCGCTCTCCGGCCTCGGCGAGGCCTCGCTGGAGCTCTCCTGACGCGCATCGGCGGCCGGCGGCGAACCTTGAAATCGCCCGCCCCGCGCATTACACGCAACCCCGAGGGCCGCCGTAGCTCAGTTGGTTAGAGCACCAGATTGTGGATCTGGGGGTCCCCCGTTCGAGCCGGGGCGGCGGTACCATCGAATTCCCTGAAATGACGTCGAATTCCGCCGGGGCGGTGCCGGCCCGCTGCGGGCGCAGCGGCTTGCGCGGATGCCGCCGCGCATCCGACCGGCGCGGCCATCCGGCCACGGGCCGGCTTAAAGGCGCGTGAGCGCGGTCGTTCGAAAGCGAGACGAGGAACCGGCCCGCGACCGACGCTTGACCGTCCGCCGCGGCTTGCGCGGAGACTGTGGGGGGCACCGCCTCCGACCGGCGGGGGCGGTCTAACCCGTCCGAACCCGGGCGGAAGCCGGGTCGGTACGCTGCCGTGCAAACCCCGTCGCCGCGGCCGCCGACGAAAAAAGAAGCCCGGCGGGGGGCCGGGCTTCGAGGGAGGAGCCGGAGGGTCTCGGCGTGCGGGGATGGGGGCCGCCGGCCGGCTCACGGGCGCAGAGAACACCGGATCGGGCCGCGCCGATGTGCGCCAGCGCACATCGCGAGCTCACTCGATCGGCGGCAGGGGCGGCTGGAACAGGGCGGCGGTCCCGAACCACAGCGCGGCGGCGGCAAATCCTGTTCGCGGCCGCGATTCTCCTCGCCGCCGCCTGGGGGTCGTGATCCTGCGCATGGGTTCAGCATAGCACGGCCCCGCGGCCGCGTCCCCGCTCGGGCCGGCTGCGACCCGGACCGGCCTTCGCGCGTTGTACGGCGAGAACCGACGGAGACCCTCGATGGACGACACCAAGAAGCAGAAGCAGGGCGATGCGGCCTTCTCCCAGGGCGGGGCCAAGAAGGACGACAAGCTGCCCGAGAATTCCAAGAAGCAGCTCGACCAGCGCCTCGACGAGGGCGTCGAGGAGACCTTCCCGGCGAGCGACCCGGTCTCGGTGAAGATCACCAAGTGAGCCCGCGGCTCACTGGGTCTCCAGGAGCCGCCGCGCGATCACCTGCGCCTGAATCTCGGCCGCGCCCTCGAAGATCGACAGGATGCGCGCGTCGCACAGGACGCGGCTGACCGGGTACTCGAGGGCGAAGCCGTTGCCGCCGTGGATCTGCACGGCGTTGTCGGCCGCCGCCCAGGCGACCCGGGCGGCCAGCAGCTTCGCCATGCCGGCCTCGAGGTCGCAGCGCCGGCCCTCGTCCTTGGCGCGCGCCGCGAAATAGGTGAGCTGCCGGGCGAGGTGGATCTCGACCGCCATCGCGGCGAGCTTGTCGGCGACCCGGGGGAAGGCGATCAGCGGCTTGCCGAACTGGCTGCGCTCCTCGGCGTAGCGCAAGGCGAGATCGAGCGCCGATTGCGCGACGCCGAGGGCCCGGGCGGCGGTCTGGATGCGCGCGGCCTCGAAGGTCTGCATGAGCTGGCGAAAACCCTGGCCCTCGACGCCGCCGAGCAGGTTTTGCGCCGGCACGGCGAAGCCGTCGAAGGCGAGCTCGTACTCCTTCATCCCCCGGTAGCCCAGCACCTCGATCTCGCCGCCGGTGAGGCCCGCGACCGGAAACGGGTCGGCGTCGGTGCCGCGGGGTTTTTCGGCGAGGAGGATCGAGAGGCCGCGGTGGCCGGGCTCGTCCGCATCGGTGCGCACCATCATGGTCATGAGGTCCGCCCGGACCGGGTGGGTGATCCAGGTCTTCTGGCCGTGCACCCGGTAGAGGTCCCCGTCGCGGACGGCGCGGGTGCGCACGGAGGCGAGGTCGGAGCCGGTGTTCGGCTCGGTGAAGACGGCCGTCGGCAGGATGGCGCCGCTCGCG
>DATLFZ010000040.1:0-4421 GCA_035540795.1 Beijerinckiaceae bacterium
TCGCGGGCCCACACGACGAGCATCGCCATCGCGGCGAAGGGCAGAAGCACGCCCGCGACCGCCGCGAAATGGCCGAGGGCGAGGGGCCCGAGCGCGGCGACGAGATCGCGCCGCCCGCGGCCCATGAGGCCGGCGGCGACCGCGAGCGGCCAGCCCATTCCGGGGTTGAGACCGTGGTAGAGGCCGCTCGCGACGACGGCGAGCCAGGGGCTCGCGATCTCGGGCATCGGCTCAGGACGGATAGCAGAAGCTGTCCGTCGAGCAGTCGCCGCCCTCGAGGCGGATCTGGTGGGCGCGATAGCCCTCCGGGAACTCGACCCAGAACCGCTCGTCGAGGGTCAGCCCGCCGTCCGGCCCGACATCGGCCTTGACCATCGCCCCGGGCACGCCGTCGGGGTAGAACTGGTCGTCCCAGGTCGAGTAGAGGCCGTTCGTCCAGTAGACGCGCTTGCCGTCCCGGCTGATCTCGACCATCTGCGGCCCGCCGCGATACGCGTGCCCGCCCGGATGCCGCGTGCGCCGGGCGATGCCGCCGATATGGACCGAGCCCGCGAGTTTCGGGTTCATCGGGTCGCTCACGTCGTACTGCCGCATCTCGCCCGTCCCCCAGCACGAGACGTAGAGGAAGCGGTCGTCCATCGAGAGGTCGATGTCGGTCACGAGGGGCGGGACCGCCCCGAATCCCTGCAGGAGCGGCGGCAGGAGATGCTTTTCCGCCGGCTCGGGTGGGATCGTCGCGGTCTTCTTCGCATGGAAGCGCCCGCCCTCGCGCCACCAGGTCCAGATCGACCCTTCGAGGTTGGTCGTGTCGACCACGACGCCCAGAAACCCGTATTCCTTCGCCGGATCGTGGGCGGGCCGCACCTCGAGCGCCATCTGGTGGTTGGCGCCGAGGTCGATCGTCTGCACGTGCTTGCGCGCCCGCAGGTCCCAGAAGTGCAGGCGGTGGCCGTACTTGTTCGACAGCAGGTCCTCCGGCACGAGGCCGTTCTCGAACTGCGGCGGCAGCGCCCACTCGCTCGAGACCATGTAGTCCCGCGGCAGGTTCCACCAGAAGTCGTAGTGCTTGTCCTGCGGGCCCCGCTCGATCTCCCACGGCCCGATCACGTCGAAGCTCTCGCAGTCCAACAGGAAGATGCCCGGGGGGCCGTCCGTCCCGTCGCCGCGCCCGCCCAGGGCCGAAACGTAGATCCCCTCCGGGCCGCAATGGATCGTGTGCGGCCGCGAGTAGCCGGTCTTGCGGAAGATCTCCTCGGGCTCGATCACCTTGTGCAGCCTGAGCGCCTCCGGCGCGTCCTTGGTGTCGACGACATAGATTCGGGACGACCGGATGCCCGGGATGATCAGGTACCGGCGTTCGAGATGGGCGTGGCCGGACAGGGGCGAGAGCGCGGACGAGCAGACGTTCCAGCCGAAATGATGGAACTCGTCGCCCTTGTGCGGCATCAGGAGCGTGTCGAGGATCGTGCCGTAGCCGCGCGAGGCGGGATCGACATCGATCGTCACGATGCCGTCGGGCCGACTGAAGTCGGGGCTCAGGATGACCGTGTAGGCGAAGGTCTCGGCCGGCGCCTCCATCGCGAGGCGCGGCGTGGCGTAAAAGGTCGGGTCGGGTCTGACGTTCATGGCAGTGCCTCCCCTTGGCAGCGCCCCCCCGCCGGCGCCTCTTTTCTCGCTGCCGGCGCAATGAAGACTAGCATGCCGTTGGGACAGGTCACGCCGAATCCCGTCGATCCCCGGCGGCAGAGGGCGCCGAGCGGCAGGCGGGCGCCGCGCTACACCCCCGCGTACATGCGCCCCGGGTTGAGGATGCCGGCCGGGTCGAACGCCTCCTTGAGGCCGCGGGTGAGGCGCATGAGCGGCTCGGACAGGGGCTGAAAGACGTCGACGGCCGCCCGCACCTCGGCGGGGGCGCGGATCAGGGTGGCATGGCCGCCTGCGGCCGCCACGGCGGCCCGCACGATCGCCGCGCCGGCGTCGCCGCCCGACGGCACCGAGAGCCAGATCAGCCCGCCGCTCCAGTCGTAGAACCAGCGGGCGTCGAGATCGCGCGCGATCCGCGCCGTGACCTCCGGTCCGCGCGTCGGCGCCGTCGAGACGCGCCACACGGCCCGGTCGCGCGGCTCGGCGAGGGGCGTGGCGTCGCGGACCGCGCGCCAAAGCGCCGCCGCCGCCTCGCCCTCCGTGACGTCGGCGGGGCCGAACCGCTTCAGGAGCCGCCGCAACTCCCCGATCCGGTACTCGACCGAGTCCGAGAATCCCTCGATGCGGATCAGCGTGCGGTCGGGCAGGTGGGCCGCGCCGGTGACCTCGAAGGGGGAGGCGACGGCGGCGCACAAGGCCGCGACCGCGTCCCGGTCGGACAGGCCGGACAGGACCAGGGTCGCGACCCGCTCCGCCTTCGGCAGGACGCGGAAGGTGACCTCCGTGAGGAAGCCGAGGGTGCCCCAGGAATTGGCGATGCCTTTCACGAGGTCGAGGCCGGTCACGTTCTTCATCACCCGCCCGCCCGACTTGATCGCCTCGCCGCGACCGTTGACGAAGCGCACGCCGATGAGGCTGTCGCGGGCGGCGCCGGCGGAGAGCCGCCGCGGGCCGGAGATGTTGGCCGCCGCGAGGGCGCCGATGGTGGGCTCGCCCACCGAGCCGAGCAATTCGCGGTAGTCGGCCGGCTCGAAGGGCAGCTCCTGCCCTCGCTCCGCGAGCGCCCGCACCACCTCGGCGACCGGCGTGCCCGCCCGCGCCGCGATCACGAGCTCCGCCGGCTCGTAGAGGGTGATGCCGGTGAGCCCCGCCGAGGACAGGGTCGCCTCGGTCTGCGCCGGCCGGCCCACCTCCGCTTTCGTCCCGCCGCCGACGACGGCGAGCGGCGTGCGCCGGGCGGCCGCCTCGGCGACGACGGCGCCGGCTTCGGCCTCGGAGGTCGGGGCGAGGGTGCTCATCGTCCCCTCTCCCCGCCTGCGGGGAGAGGCCGACTGGGGCCAGCAGGCCCGAGCGGGTGAGGGGGCGCCGGGCAGGGAGCCTCTGGTGTCCTGGTCTCGCGCTCGCGTGGCGCGCGAGCCCGCTCCGTTGCGATCTCGTTCGTACCCCGCACCCGAGGCTCCCTCCGCTCACCGAAATTTCGCGCGTTCACCGAGGTCGTGTCGAGGCCCCGGACGAAAGATGCAGGAGCGAGGAAGAGCCTCTCCGCCCCTCACCCGGTCGGCGCTGCCGCGCCGACTCGACCTCTCCCCGCGAGCGGGGAGAGGCGTTTCACGCCGCCGCCCGTGGGCGCGCGTCGAGCGGAAACACCTTGCCCGGGTTGAGCAGGCCCCGCGGGTCGAACAGGTCGCGCACGCGCATCTGCTGGGCGAGGTCGGCCTCGCCGTACTGGCAGCGCATGAGGTCGCGCTTCTCGATTCCGACGCCGTGCTCCCCGGTGAGGCAGCCGCCGACCTCGACGCACAGCTTGAGGACCTCCTCGCCGGCGGCCTCCGCCTTCGCCATCTCGCCGGGCTTGTTGATGTCGAACAGGATGAGCGGGTGCAGGTTGCCGTCGCCGGCATGGAAGACGTTGGCGACGCGCAGCCCCTTGTCGCGGCAGATCGCGTCGATGCGCTCGAGGACGTGCGGCAGCTGCCCGGTCGGGATGGTGCCGTCCATGCAGATGTAGTCGGAGATGCGGCCGGTGGCGCCGAAGGCCGACTTGCGGCCCTTCCAGATCGCCGCCGCCTCCGCCTCGGTCTGGGCGACCTTGAGCGCCCGGGGTCCGAACGGCTTCGCGATCTCCACGATGCGGGCGAGCATGGCCTCGCACTCGGCGTCCGAACCCTCGACCTCGATGATCAGCATGGCCTCGACGTCGAGGGGATAGCCGGCGTGGGCGAACGCCTCGCAGATCTGGATCGCCGGCCGGTCCATGTACTCGAGGGCGACCGGGATGATTCCGGCCCCTACGATGGCGGCGACGCAGGCGCCCGCCGCCTCGACGCTGTCGAAGCCCATCAGCGCCGGCCGGGCGCCTTCCGCCGCCCGGATGATGCGCACCACCGCCTCGGTGACGATGCCGAGCTGCCCCTCCGAGCCGCAGATCAGGCCGAGGAGATCGTAGCCCGGGCTGTCGAGGTGCTCGCCGCCGATCTCCACCACGGTGCCGTCGTGCAGCACCATGGTGACGCCGAGGAGGTTGTTGGTGGTCACCCCGTACTTGAGGCAATGGGCGCCGCCGGAATTCATGCCGATGTTGCCGGCGATGGTGCAGGCGAGCTGGCTCGACGGGTCGGGGGCGTAGAAGAACCCCTCGTGCGCCACCGCCTGGCTGATGCCGAGATTGGTGCTGCCGTCCTCGACCGAGGAGGTCGCGGCGGTGATGCGCTTCTGCCACGGGGCGGGGGTGAAGGTGGTGGCCCGCGGCGCGGGCACGTCCCTCGCCGGCGGGGCGA
>DATLFZ010000041.1:0-14594 GCA_035540795.1 Beijerinckiaceae bacterium
CCTTGCGGATATCCGAACGTACGAGGAACTTGGCCGTGCGGGCGCCGGCCCTGGCGCGGCAGATCGAAGGCGGGCTGCCGGCGGGGGCCTCGTCGCCCAGGTACTGGTCTCAATACGCCGATCACCTTCCCCACGACCCGCAGGCCTCGATCCAAGCCCGCCAGAGGATCACGCTCGACCGCCCGACCTTCGCCGCCTGGGTTGGCGTGATATGTCGTCGTTGGAGAGTATGGGCGAGCGTGCAGCGGCGAAGAGGCGTTCGGATGCACGGTATAGCGGATCGGTTCTCAACCTAGCCTCCAGGGAGGATGACGTCGAGAGGCTGCGGACGAGTTCGCGCCGGCCGACGCGCGCGTGCAGCGGCCCCGGAACGATGCGCCGGAAGTGGCATGTGCCGCCGCGGCGGACGACGGTGCTGAGGTGCGCCATGCTGCTATGCTCGGGGGCGCCGCGATCGCCGCTGTAGTGGGCGATTGGAGCAGCCGGGCCATCCGTTCAGTGGCGGCGGACAGAACTTCGAGCGCTGTCAGAGACTTACGGGAGAGTTGGCTGGGGCGCCAGGATTCGAACCTGGGAATGGCGGTACCAAAAACCGCTGCCTTACCGCTTGGCGACGCCCCAAGGGAGGCGCGACCATAGAGACCGGCCGCCGGCCTGGCAACGTCGCGTGCTACGCGCCTGCGGCGCGGGCGAGGAGGTCGCGGGCGACCCGGGCGATGGTCTCGGCGGACAGCCCGAGATGGAGGCGCAGGGCCCCGGCCGGGCCGATCGGCGGGTAGAGGTCGTCGATGCCGATGCGGGCGAGGGGACCGCGGGGGAGGTCTTCCGTCGCCTCGAGCACGGCGGCGCCGAGGCCGCCGATGCGGCCGTGTTCCTCGACGGTGACGATCGCGCGCACCGCGGAGGCCGCCTCGCGGATCGCGTCGCGGTCGAACGGCTTGATCGTATGGGCGTTCAGGACCGTCGCCTCGATGCCGGCGTGCGCCAGGATCTCGGCGGCGATCAGCGCCTCGACCACCATGGCGCCGTGCGCCACGAGGAGGACGTCGCGGCCCTCCCGCAGGCGCACGGCCTCGCCGATGCGGATGCGGTGGTCGGGGCCGTTGAAGACGGGCTCGGGCCCCCGCCCGACCCGGACGTAGACGGGCGTTTCCTCCGGGCCCTCGCAGCAGGCGCGCAGCACCCGGTCGAGCTCGACCGCGTCGGACGGGGACACGACCCGCATGTTCGGGATGGCGCGCATGATCGCCACGTCCTCGAAGGTCTGGTGCGTCGGCCCGCCGACCCCGTAGCTCAGGCCGGCGCTCTGGCCGACGAGGATCACCCGAAGACCGTTGTAGGCGCAGTCGACCTTGGCCTGCTCCACCGCCCGCAGGGTGGTGAAGGCGGCGTAGCCGCACACGACCGGCAGCTTGCCGCAGGCGGCGAGGCCGGCGGCGACGCCGGTCATG
The DNA here is from genome assembly GCA_035540795.1 of Beijerinckiaceae bacterium. GTDB lineage: Bacteria > Pseudomonadota > Alphaproteobacteria > Rhizobiales > Beijerinckiaceae > JAJKJG01. The sequence continues at coordinate 1,452 of DATLFZ010000041.1, forward strand.
TTCTGCTCGGCGATGCCGACATTGATCAGGCGCCGGGGATGCCGCTCCGCGAAGGGGGCCATCCCGGTGGCGTAGGTGAGGTCGGCGGTGACGGCGACGAGCTGCGGGTATTCCTCGGCGAGGGCCAGCATGGTGGCGCCGAAGGCGCGGCGCATGTCCTGCATCGGGAAGGAGGCGCGCCGGTCGGCCGCCCGGGCGGCGAGGCGGGCGGGGTCGTCGAGGAGGCTCACGGCAGCGGCTCGGCGAGTTCGGCGACGAGGCGGGCGTACTGCTCCGGCGTGATCGCGTCGGAATGCCAGCTGCGCACGCCCTCCATGAACGAGGCGCCGCGGCCCTTGACGGTCTCGGCGATCACGACCCGCGGCCGGGTGCCGCCGCGCCGGGGCGGGTCGAGGACCTCGATCAGGGCCGAGAGGTCGTGCCCGTCGACGGTGAGGGCCTCCCAGCCGAAGCTCTCCCACCGGGCGGCGAGGGGCTCGAGGGGCAGGACGTCGTCGGTCGCTCCGTCGACGCAGAGGCGGTTGCGGTCGACGACGGCGACGAGGTTGGCGAGCCGGTACTTCGCCGCGAAGGCCGCGGCCTCCCAGACCGAGCCCTCGTGCAGCTCGCCGTCGCCGAGGAGCACGGTGACCCGGTAGTCCTTGCCGTCGAGCGCCCCGGCGAGCGCCATGCCGGCGCCGACCGACAGGCCGTGCCCGAGGGAGCCCTGGGAGGCGTCGACGCCAGGCTGGTAGCGCCGCGACGGGTGGGTCATCAGGCGCGAGCCCACATGCGTCTCGAACTCGCCGATCCAGGATTCGGGCATGAAGCCGCGCCGGATCAGGGCCGAGTAGAGGGTCGGGGCGGCGTGCCCCTTGCCGAGGATGAAGCGGTCCCGGTCGGGCCAGTCCGGCCGGGCCGGGTCGATGCGCATGATCGCGAAATAGAGCGCGACGACGATCTCCGTGCACGAGAAGCAGCTGCCGAAATGGCCGTTGCCGGCGGCCATGAACATCGCCGCGGTGTCGAGGCGGTTCTGCCGCGCCGCCTCGCGCAGGTCGTTGAGCCTTGCGCTCACAGCCGGCTCCGGATCGCGGCCGCGAGGGCGTTCGTGCTGATGCCGTAGCGCTCGTGCAGGGTCGGCAGGGCGCCTGCGTCGAGGAAGCGGTCGGGAAGGCCGACGTGCAGGAAGTCGGGCGACAGCTTCGCCCGCAGGAGCGGCAGGGCGAGGGCCTCGCCGAGGCCGCCGACAACGCTGTGGTTCTCCGCGACGACGAGGAGGCGCGGTCGCCGGCGCACCTCGCCGAGGATCGCCGCCTCGTCGAGGGGTTTTATCGTCGCGACGTGCATCACCGCGACCCCGATGCCGTCGCGGGCGAGGGCCTCGGCGGCGGAGAGCGCGCGCCAGGTCATCAGCCCCGTCGAGACGACGAGGACGTCGTCGCCGTCGCGCAGGCGCTGCGCCTTGCCGATCTCGAAGCGATAGCCGAAGCGGTCGAGCACGCGGGGCACCTGCCCGCGCAGGATGCGCATGTAGACCGGCCCCGGATGGGCGGCGACGGCGGGGACCGCCTGTTCGAGCTCCCACGCGTCGCACGGGTCGAGGATGGTGAGGTCGGGCATGGCCCGGAAGATCGCGACGTCGTCCGTCGCCTGGTGGCTCGGGCCGTAGCCGGTGGTGAGGCCGGGCAGCGCGCAGGCGATCTTCACCGGCAGCCGGTCCTCGGTGATGCCGAGCGCGATGAAGTCGTAGGTGCGGCGCGACGCAAACACGGCGTAGGTGGTCACGAAGGGCACGAAACCCTCGCGGGCGAAGCCGGCGGCGGCGCCCATCAGCACCTGCTCGGCCATGCCCATCTGGTAGAACCGGTCCGGATGCGCCGCCGCGAAGACGTGCAGGTCGGTGTATTTGCCGAGGTCGGCGGTGAGGCCGACGATCTCGGGGCGGCTCCTGCCGAGCTCCGCGAGGGCGTGGCCGAAGGGCGCCGGCGTCGTGCGCTGGCCTTCCTCGACGAGGGAGGCGATCATCGCGCTCGTGGTGAGGCGCGGCTTCCTCGCCTCGCTCACGGGGCCGCCCCGAGCTGGTCGAGGGCGAGCTCCCATTCGTGCGGCTCGACCCGGATGAAATGCGTCTTGTCCCGCGCCTCGAGGAACGGCACGCCCTTGCCCATCAGCGTGTCGCAGATGATCACCCGCGGCTGCGGCCCGGGATGCGCGCGGGCCCGGTCGAAGGCGTCGAGCAGGCGGTCGAGATCGTTGCCGTCGACCCGCTGGGCGTACCAGCCGAAGGCCTCCCACTTGGCGGGAAGGGGCTCGATGCGCAGCACCTCGGAGGAGCGCCCGTCCGCCTGCTGATCGTTTACGTCGACGACGGCGATCAGGTTGTCGAGCTTCCACTGGCAGGCGGCCAGCGCCGCCTCCCAGGTCGCGCCCTCGTCGACCTCGCCGTCGGAGAGGAGGTTGTAGACCCGGCTCTGCGAGCCCTTGCGCTTGAGGGCGAGCGCCATGCCGACGGCGATGCCGAGGCCCTGGCCGAGGGAGCCGCCGGTGATCTCCATGCCGGGCGTGTACGAGGACATGCCGGACATGGGCAGGCGGCTGTCGTCGCAGCCGTAGGTCTCCCGCTCCTCGAGCGGGATCACGCCGAACTCGATCAGGGCGGCGTAGAGCGCGATGGCGTAGTGGCCGATCGAGAGGAGGAAGCGGTCGCGGCCCTCCCAATGCGGGTCCTCGGGCCGGAAGGTCAGCGCGTGGCCGTACGCGACGGCGAGCACGTCGGCGATGCCGAGCGCCTGGCCGACATAGCCCTGGCCCTGGACGGCGGCCATGTGCAGGGCGTGTTCGCGGATGTTGCGGGCGCGCTCCTTCAGGCGGCGCAGGACCGCGTCCCGGTTGGTCGGGGCCATGGCGCGGCGCGGCTCAGATCGCGGCCTCGGTCTGCGCGTCGAAGAAGTGCAGGCGGGCCGGGTCGAGGGCGATGCGCAGGCTGTCGCCGTAGGTGACCCGGACGGTCGGGTCGACGGAGGCGACCATGGCGCCGCGGCCGACCTTGAGGTCGAGCAGGATCTCGGATCCGAGCTTCTCCACCACCTCGACGAGGGCGTCGAAGCTGTAGCCCTCGGGCTCGGCGCCGGTCGCCACTTCGAGGTCCTCCGGCCGGATGCCGAGCGTCACCTCCTTGTCGCGGTAGGGGTGCAGGCGGTCGACGAGCTCCGCCGGGACGCGGATGTCGAGGCCTTCGCTGATCGCGCGCAAGGCGCCGTCCCGCTCGGTCACGACCACGTTGGCGAAGTTCATCGCCGGCGAGCCGAGGAAGCCCGCCACGAACCGGGTCGCGGGCTGATTGTAGAGCTCGAGCGGTTCCCCGACCTGCTGCACCACCCCGTCCTTCATGACCACGACCCGGTCGCCGAGCGTCATCGCCTCGACCTGGTCGTGGGTGACGTAGATCGCCGTCGTGCCGAGGCGCTGGTGCAGCTTCTTGAGCTCGACCCGCATCTGCACGCGCAGCTTCGCGTCGAGGTTGGAGAGCGGCTCGTCGAACAGAAAGACCTGCGGGTGGCGCACGATCGCGCGCCCGAGGGCCACGCGCTGGCGCTGGCCGCCGGAGAGCTGGCGCGGCTTGCGCTTGAGGTAGTCCTGGATGCCGAGGATGTCGGCCGCCTCCTGGACCCGCTTCCTGATCTCGTCGCGGTCGAACTTCCGCATCTTGAGCCCGAAGGCCATGTTGTCGAACACGCTCATGTGCGGGTAGAGCGCGTAGTTCTGGAACACCATGGCGATGTCCCGGTCCATCGGCGCGAGGTCGTTGACCCGCTGCGGCCCGATGTGGATGTCGCCGGAGGAGATCTCCTCGAGCCCGGCGATCATGCGCAGGGTCGTGGTCTTGCCGCAGCCGGACGGGCCGACGAAGACCATGAACTCCCGGTCGCGGATGTCGAGGTTCACGTCCTTCACGGCGTGGACGCTGCCGTCGTAGTACTTGTTGATGCTCTGCAGAACGACCCGTGCCATGCGCACCGACCCTCAACCTTTGACCGAGCCGGTGAGCCCGGAGACGTAGTGCTCGACGAAGAAGGAATAGGCGATGGCGACCGGGATCGAGCCGAGCAGGGCGCCTGCCATGAGCGGACCCCAGAAGAACACGTCGCCGCGGATGAGCTCGGACACCACGCCGACCGGCACCGTCTTCTGTCCCGGCGAGGACAGGAACACGAGGGCGTAGATGAACTCGTTCCAGGACAGGGTGAAGGCGAAGATGCCGGCCGACAGGATGCCGGGCACCGCCACCGGGATGACGATGTAGAGCATCGCCTGCCAGCGCGCCGCCCCGTCGATGCGGGCGCATTCCTCGAGCTCCTTCGGGATCGCCTTGAAGTAGCCCATCATGAGCCAGGTACAGAACGGGATCAGGAAGGTCGGATAGGTGAGGATCAGCGCCCACGGCGTGTCGCCGAGCTTGTAGTTGCGGATGATCTCCGACAGCGGGATGAACAGCAGCGTCTGCGGCACGAGGTAGGTGATGAAGATGCCGGTGCCGAGCGCCCCCGCGAAGGGGAAGTTGAGCCGGGCGAGGGCGTAGCCCGCGAGCACCCCGCAGACGAGCGAGATGAAGGTCGACGCGAGCGCGATGACCATCGTGTTCCACAGCCAGGTCGAGAACAGGGTCTCGGAGAACAGGTAGCGGATGTGGTCGAGGGTCGGGTACCAGGTCCAGAAGGGGTTGTAGTTGCGCGCGTTCCAGGGCCGGTAGAGCTCCCCGTCCGGCCGGAAGGTGGTGATCACCATCCAGTAGAACGGGAACAGCAGAACGATGATGAACAGAAGCAGGGGGATCCGGAAGAAGACCCACCGCCGCCAGGCGGCTCCCTCGATCATCAGCGGGTCTCCACGCGGCGGATGTACAGGAGCTGGATGATCACGATCAGGAACAGGATCGGGAACATCGCCAGCGACACGGCGGCGCCGTGGCTGAGGAGGCCGGTGCCGACGCCGAGCTGGTAGGCGTAGGTGGCGAAAAGGTGCGTCGAGTTCGCGGGTCCCCCGCCGGTCATCACGTAGACGATCTGGAAGTCGGCGAAGGTCTGGATCACCGAGAACAGCACGACGACCAGCGTCACCGGCAGGAGCAGCGGCCAGGTGATGTACCAGAAGCGCTGCCAGGGCCGCGCCCCGTCGATCGCCGCCGCCTCGTTGAGGTCGGGGCTGATCGTCTGCAGCCCGGCGAGCAGGCTGATGGCGAAGAAGGGCACCCCGCGCCACACGTTGACGATGATGATCGACCACATGGCGAGGTCGCCGTCGCCGAGCCAGTTGATCGGCCGGCGGATGAAGCCGAGGTTGAACAGCATCCAGTTGAGGACGCTGAAGGTCGGGTCGAACATCCACTTCCAGGCGAAGGTGGACAGGACCGTCGGGATGATGAAGGGCAGGAGGATGAAGGCGCGGGTGATCGCCTTGCCCTTGAAGTGGCGGTTGAGAAGCATCGCGAGCCACAGCCCGAGGGCGAGCTTGAAGACCGTCGTCACCCCCGTGTAGAAGAAGGTGTTCCACACCACCTGGTGGAAGATCGGGTCCGCCGCGAGGCGCTGGAAATTGGCGAGCCCGACGAACTCGCCCGGCAGCCCGACCCGCGCGCTCCACAGGGACAGCATGACGCCGCGCACGAACGGGTAGGCGATGAAGAAGCCGAGGAGGAGCATCGTTGGCAGGAGCAGCGCCAGCGCGAGCGCCCGCTGATCCTCGAACAGCCGCCGCCGCGAACGCGGCGCAGGCGCCTCCATGACGCCGAGCGTGGATACCGCCATCTGATCGTTCCCGAGGCCTGGATGGGACCGGCCGGCTCGCGCCGGCCGGCCGTCGTACGCGACCCGGGGGTCAGTAGATCTTCTTGAGCTCCGCCTCGGTCGCCTTCACGGCGTCCTCGGCGCTCTGGCCCTTGATGGCGTTCGCGAACATGTTGACGATCAGGTACTTGGACAGCACCTCGGCCGCCTTCGCGTTCGGCTCGCCCCTGTAGCCGGGGGTCTGGCCCTGCTTGCCGGCGATGGCGTAGGGCTTCATCACCGTGTCCTTGTCCCACATCGCGTGGGTTTCCCACATCGTCGTGCCGGGGGTGTAGAAGCCCTGGCCGGTGGTGAACCACTGCTCGTAGACCGGCTGCGAGTGGACGAAGCGCATCAGCTCCTTCGCCGCCTTCTGGTTCTTCGAGTAGCTCGGCATCACGTGGGACGTGTAGGTGTGGAAGCCGTACTGGCCCTTGGGGCCGGCCGGCAGCGGCGCGTGGGCGATGTCGTCCTTGAGCGGCTTGCCGTCGGCGGTGCGGTACTGCTCGGGCTTGCGCAAGCTCTCGATGTAGATCGACGCGCCGTTGAGGGTCGAGCAGACGGTGCCGGCGAGGAAGGCGCGGTTGTTGGAGGCGTCGTCCCAGGCGAGGCCGCCTTCGTCGTAGGCGTCCTTCCAGGCCGCGACGAGGTGCTTCACCGCCTCGACGGTCTCCTTGGAGTTCAGCACCACCTGGCCCTTCTCGTCGACCTCCATGCCGCCGTAGGACCACATCAGCGGATAGGCGAAGGTCGGCGGATCGCCGAAGGACTGGCCGAGCGCCTGGCCGATCGGCAGGCCCTTGGCCTTCAGCTTCTTGCCGGCGTCGCGGTACTCCTCCCAGGTCTTCGGGAACTCGTTGTAGCCGACCTCGGCGAAGGCCGATTTCCGGTAGGCGTTCATGGCGGCGATGATCGCCATCGGCATCGCCATCCACTTGCCGTCCGAGGAGCAGTTCCCCTTCGAGATCGCGTAGTAGCCCTTCTGCTGGTTGCCGACCTCCTCGGCCACGTCGGACAGGTCGACGAGGCTCGCCTTGTAGAGGTGCGGGTGGTTGTTGAAGAGCATGATGATGTCGGGGCCGGCGCCCGACTGGATCGCCGAGGTGATGCGCGGCTGCAGGTCGTTGGCGTTGACGGTCTCGAAATTGACCTTGATGCCGAGCGCCTTCTCGGCCTCGGGGAAGATCTTCTGGCGCAGGAGCTGGTCGCAGGCGGGAACGAAGTCGTTCCAGCGCAGCCAGTGGACGGTGGCGGCCTGGGCGTAGGCGGGGGCCTGGCCGGTCGCCAGGATGGCGGCCATGCCGCCGGTCTTGGCGGCGACGGCGCCCGCGCCGGAGACCTTGAGAACGTCGCGACGGGTGATGCGTGGCATGGAGATCCTCCCCTGGAAGGAATGCAAGCGCCGTTTTCGGCTTCTTGATCGGGGAAGCCTAACGCGACCGGGACGCCCGTCAAGCCACAAAGCCGGTTACTCTAGGGGAGAAGAATCCGGGCGCTGCGTCAGCGGCCCGGAACGACGAACGGTAGACTCGTGAGGCGCCACCATCGGTTCGCGCCGTGGCGGCCAAGCTCGCCTTGCGAAGTTCTCGATGCGATTTCGCACCGTGTTCACGGTTCACCGTTCCGTCGTCGACGGGACCGGGTCGAAAGACGGGCCGTCGGTGCCGCAGGGGCAGGGCGGATCTCGCGAACACCGCTCGCGCGCCCGGCGCGGCCGAGCGCCGTCGGGTCGGCCCGCCCCGCGGGGGTCTCGCGGGAACTGCGCCCGCCGCGGGGGGTTCTGGCGCGAGACGCCCCGGAATGGTAATGCGGGGAGCGGGGCGGAAGACCACGGGTTCACGAGCGGGGGGTCCCCGATGGCGGAACGCGCGCCGGTTTTCTTCTTCGCGCCCTTCGTCTCCTCGACGATGCGGGTCGAGCCTGGCTGGATCGACTACAACGGCCACATGAACATGGCCTACTACCACGTCCTGTTCGACCGGGCCGTGGACGAGGCCTTTGAGCTCGTGGGGCTCGGCGCCGACTACGTCCAGAGGCGCAACGCCTCCTTCTTCAGCGCCGAGGTGCACACCCTCTACAAGCGCGAGCTCAAGCGCGGCGACGCGGTCCGGGTGACGCTGCAACTCGTCGACTTCGACGAGAAGCGGATCCACTTCTGGCAGGAGCTCCACCACGCCGAGGAGGGCTGGCTCGCCGCCGCCTGCGAGAACCTGTCCCTGCATGTGGACCTCGGGTCGCGCAAGGTGACGCCGTTCCCAGAGGACATCCTCAACAATCTCGCCGTGATGAAGGCCGCCCACGGCCGCCTCGCCCGCCCGGCCGATCTCGGCCGTGTCATCGGCATCCCGGGCCGGGAGCGGACGGAAGCGGCCCCGCCGGTGCTCGCCGCCACGCGGCATTGAGGCGCCCCGCCGTCCTTGCGGGGCGACCGAAGCGCTCCCCGTTCGTCATTCCGGGGCGAGCGAAGCGAGGAGCCCGGAACCCATGAACACGAGGCGGCGGGGAGGGCGCCGCGGCGCGGTGGCGCCTTGATCCGACAGGGCGGTGTTCCTGGGTTCCGGGCTCGGGCCTGCGGCCCGCCCCGGAATGACGGGGGGAATACCGCGATCGGCTCGGAACCGGCCCGCCGCCGACGAATTGGTCGCTCGCCAGCACGGGAGGATATCGTGGACAGACGTTCGTTCCTCGTGGCCGTCCTCGGCCTTGGCGCCTTCGGCGCCGCTGCGACCCGATCCGAGGCCGCCCCGCTCGGGCGCGCCATCGACCTGCCCCTCGGGGAGGAGCGGGCCGCCCGCGGGGCCGCTCCCGACGGCACGCCGATCGAGGAGGCCTACCACCGGCCCGGCCACTATCCGGGGCGGGGCCGCCGCAGAAGGCCGCGCCGGCGGCCGCGGGTCGTGTGCCGCACGTTCCGGACCCGCGACGGACGCCTGGTCCGGCGCTGCCGTCGGGTCTGGTGAGCTAGCAGATCGCGCCGGGCGGGCAGGTGCCGCGCGGCGCGATCACCGGCGGCGCGATCGAATCGCGCTGGATCTGCCCGCGCAGCTGGTTGATCTCGAACTGGGTCTGCTGGCGGGCCTGCAGGTCGCGCTGTTGCGCGGCGATGTCCCGGTTCATCTGGTCGATGCGGATTTCGGCCGGGCTGCGCGCCGGCAGGCGCTCGACCTGCGCCGCCGCCGGAGCGGCGAGCGCGATCAGGATCGCGGCGGGGGCGAGAAGACGCATGACGGCCTCGGACTCTTGCACAACCCCGATATGGGGCCCGGGACGCCGCGCCGGAAGCCTCAGGCCGAATGCGTCGGGCCGAACACCCGCTCGAACTGCCCCAGCAGGACCGAATCGACCTCCGGCATCGTCACCGGAAGCCCGAGGTCCACGAGGCTCGTGACGCCGTGCCGGCGCACGCCGCAGGGGACGATGCCGGAGAAGTGCGAGAGGTCGGGCTCCACGTTGAGGCTGATCCCGTGGAAGCTGACCCAACGGCGCACGCGGATGCCGATCGCGGCGATCTTGTCCTCGCCGCCCTTGTCGGGCCGGGGGACCCAGACCCCGACCCGGTCGTCGCGGCGCTCGCCGCGGACGTTGAAGGCGGCGAGCGTGCCGATCAGCCAGGTCTCGAGGGCGGCGACGTAGCGGCGCAGGTCGGGGCCGCGGCGGGAGAGGTCGAGCATCACGTAGGCGACCCGCTGGCCGGGGCCGTGATAGGTGAACTGGCCGCCCCGCCCGGACCGGAACACGGGAAACCGTTCGGGGTCGATCAGGTCCTCGTCCCGGGCCGAGGTGCCGGCAGTGTAGAGGGGCGGGTGCTCGAGGAGCCACACCCGCTCCGGCGCCGCACCCCGCGCGATCGCCCCGACGCGCTCCTCCATGGCCGCGACCGCCTCGTCGTAGCCGACGAGCCCGTCGGCGATCGCCCACTCGACGGGCGGATCGCCGGCCCGCGCCGGGAAGGTCGCCACCGCCTCGCGCACGTTTACCAACGGTTCACCCTGTTCTGATCGACTTGGCGGGCCCAGGGGAGACGAGAGTGGCGGCGCTCGAGCATCTGATGGTGGACCTCACGGTCGTGCTCGGCCGCAACCGCATGCCGATCCACATGCTCCTGCGCATGGGTCGCGGCGCGGTGATCGAGCTCGAATCGACCGAGAACGATATGGTCGAGATCCTGGCCAACGACTACCCCGTCGCCCGCGGCCAGATCGTGGTGACGGGTTCCCGCATCGCCGTCGAGATCACCGAACTCATCCGCAAGCCCCGCGCCGCCCGCGAGCCGGGCGTGACCATCGGCGACGCCGTCCTCGGCCGGACCGAGGAGCCGGACGTCGAGGCCGAGGCGGCCTGACGGTCTCTGGCCAGTACCCTGCTTTCACTGCCCCAGGCGCCTCCGGCGCCTGAGTTCATCGCGATCCTTGGCTCGGCACGGGGGCAGGCCTCGGGCTGCGCGCCGGCATTTCCCGCCGTGACAAAAGCCGCTTGACGCGGGCGGAGAACCGGCTAAACACTTAACTCGATGGTTAAGTATCAAGAGCCTCTCGACCGGACCTTCGCGGCCCTCGCCGATCCGACGCGGCGCGCCATCGTGGCGCGGCTCGCGTCCGGCGGGCTCACCGTGAGCGAGCTCGCCCGGCCGCTGCCGATGTCGCTCCCGGCGGTGATGAAGCACCTCGACGTCCTCTCCGACGCCGGCCTCGTCGTGCGTCGCAAGAGCGGGCGCACGGTCGCCTGCGAGCTCGACCCCGCGCCGATGCAGGAGGCGATCGCCTGGCTCGACCGCTACCAGCGCTTCTGGTCGGAGAGCCTCGACCGCCTCGCCGCATTCCTGGAGGACGACGAATGACGAAGCCGAGCCTGACCCTGATCCGCCGCTTCAAGGCGCCGCCCGCCAAGGTCTGGGCCGCCTGGACGAAGCCGGAGCTGATGTCGGCCTGGTTCGGGCCGCACAACACCCGCTGCCAGAGCGCCGAGGCCGATCCGCGGGTCGGCGGCCGCTTCCGGGTCGTGATGATCGAGGACAACGGCGAACGGCACGAGGTCTCGGGGACCTACAGCGCGGTCGAGCCGGAGCGGAAGCTCGCCTTCAGCTGGGCCTGGGTGACCATGCCGGAGCGGGAATCGCGGGTCACCGTCACCTTCCGCCCGGTGGAGGAGGGGACCGAGATGGTCCTTTTGCACGAGCAGTTCGCCGACGAGGCGGCCCGGGCCGGCCACGAGGGCGGCTGGACCGAGGCCTTCGAGCGCCTCGAGCGCGTCTTCGCCGAGGCCGCGGCCTGAACCGACGACCAGTGGGAGAGAGAAATGGGGATCATCGCGCACATCGCCGTCGACGATGCCGCCGGGGCGATCGAATTCTACAAGAAGGCGCTCGGGGCGACCGAGGTCATGCGCATGCCGGCTCAGGACGGCAAGCGCCTCATGCACGCGGAACTCACCGTCAACGGCGGTCGCCTGTTCCTGCGGGACGACTTCCCGGAACACGCGGACCAGGGCGGCCGCTCGTGGACGCCGAAGGGTCTCGGCGGCACGCCGGTGATCCTGCACCTCGACGTGCCCGATTGCGACGGCGCCGTGGAGCGGGCCCAAAAGGCCGGCGCCACCGTCAAGATGCCGCCGTGGGACGCCTTCTGGGGCGACCGCTACGCCCAGATCATCGACCCGTTCGGGCACTATTGGAGCTTCGCCCATCCCTTGAAGAAGTCGGCCTGAAGGCCTGACAGGTAAGGAGGACCGACCATGACCGACGCCGCGACCCTCGCTCCGACCACGAGCAGGCCCTTCACCATCACGCGGATCTTCCCCGCCCCCCGGGACGCGCTCTTCCGCGCCTTCACCGAACCGGCGCGCATGGCGCGCTGGTGGGGCCCGAAGGGCTTTGCCGTCGCCGAGTGGAAGGGCGAGCCGAAGGCGGGCGGCACGTACCTCTACTGCCTGCGCTCCCCGAACGGGACCGAGATGTGGGGCCGCCTGCGTTACCGGGAGGTCACGCCCGAGCGCATCGTCGCCATCAACTCGTTCTCGGATCCGGACGGCAACGTCACCCGGCACCCGATGAGCCCGACCTGGCCGCGGGAGACCCTCTCAGTGATCGAGTTCGCCGAGCGGGACGGGGGCACCGCGGTCACCGTGACCTGGACGCCGCACGAGCCGACGGCGGAGGAACGGGAGACCTTCGACGGGGCGCACGAATCCATGCGCGGCGGCTGGACCGGCACCTTCGACCAGCTCGAAGAGTACCTCAGGAGCGAGCAGGACTGCCCCATGAAGGTCGAGCCGCGCCCGGAGCACGCCTGGCTGCAGCGCATCGTCGGCGAGTGGACCTTCGAATCGGAATGCCAGATGGGGCCCGACCAGCCCGCCATGAAGTCGAGCGGCACGGAGACCGTGCGCGGCATCGGCGGCCTGTGGGTCCAGGGCGAGGGCCGCGGCGAGATGCCGGGCGGGGGACCCGCCACCATGATCGTCACCCTTGGCTACGACCCGCGCAAGGAGCGCTTCGTCGGCACCTTCGTCGGCTCCATGATGACGCATCTGTGGGTCTACGAGGGCTCCCTCGACGCGAGCGGGCGCGTCCTCACCCTCGACACCGAAGGCCCGAACTTCGGCCCCGGCGGGGGCATGGCCCGGTACCAGGACATCGTCGAGATCCGGGACGACGACCACCGCATCCTGCGCTCGCGCATGCTCGGCCAGGACGGGGAATGGCGGGACTTCATGACCGCCCATTACCGCCGCAAGCGGTAGCGGCCGCGCCTAAGCCCTCGCCTTGCCGCGCTTCAGGTGCTCGTCGAGGCGGGGCATGATCTCGACGAAGTTGCAGGGCCGGTGCCGGTAGTCGAGCTGTGCCGCCAGAATGCCGTCCCAGGCGTCCTTGCAGGCGCCGGGGGAGCCGGGCAGCACGAAGATGTAGGTCGCGCCGGCGACGCCCCCGGTCGCCCGCGACTGGATCGTCGAGGTGCCGATCTTGTCGTAGGAGATGCGGTGGAACACCGCCGAGAAGCCGTCCATGCGCTTCTCGAACAGCGGCTCGATCGCCTCCGGCGTCACGTCCCGGCCGGTGAAGCCGGTGCCGCCGGTGGTGATCACCACGTCGATGCCGGGATCGGCGATCCAGGCCCGCACCCGTTCCCGGATCGCATCCACGTCGTCGGTGACCACGGCCCGGTCGGCGAGGCGATGCCCGGCCCCTGTCAGACGATCCGCGAGGACGTCGCCGGAGCGGTCCTGCGCGAGGGAGCGCGTGTCCGACACGGTGAGCACCGCGATCGACAGCGGCACGAAGGGAAGCGATTCGTCGATGCCAGCCATGGCGACCTCTTTCGGGTCGTCCTTAGCCGCGGGGGCG
>DATLFZ010000042.1:0-7769 GCA_035540795.1 Beijerinckiaceae bacterium
TCGTCATCCAGGGCTCGGATGAGAAGGCCCGGGGCGAGGTCCAGGTCAAGGACCTGATCGAGGGCGCCCGCGCCGCCGGCGCCATCGGCAGCCACGAGGAATGGAAGGCCGCTCGCCCGGCGCAGGTCTCGGTGCCCGAGGACCGGCTCGTCGAGGCCGTCCGCGAGGTCCTGTCCCGCCACTTCCGCTGAGGGAACCCGGCTGCGCAGCTTCCGTTGTCCCGGCGACGACGGGAGCGCGCCCATGGCGAAGAAAGACAAGAAGCAGAAGCTGGTGCCGAAGAAGGTCGGCGGCGTGAAGGTGCCGAAGAAGCTGAGGAAGTCCGGCGATAGCCTGGCGAGCCTCGTCACCTCGCCGCTCGTGCGCGAGCTCGCCGCCGACATGCTGATCGCCATGGCCGGCGCGCTCGTCGCCAGCAAGCGTCCGCGGGAGACCGCGGCAACGATGGCGCAAAACGTCTCGCGCGCGGGCTCCGCCGCGGTCGACATGGGCGCCGACGCCGCCTCCGCCGCCAAGGACGGCGCCAAGACCGCGACCGGCGCCGTCGCCGGCGTCGTGGGCGAGGCCGCCCGGCGCATCCTCCCGTCCTCCGTCAAGGGGGAGGACGGCGGCAAGAAGTACCCGGCCATGTCCGGCGAAGGCCGCAAGCGCAAGTCCGGCGAGAAGAGCCGGGACCACTGATCGGCCAAGCCCGAGCCTCTCCCGCCCACCGCCACCCCGGATCCGCCCGTAGCGCGGGATCCGGGGCCCGCGCGCCCGGCTGACCATCCGTTCCGGTCCCAAGAGTTATCCGCAAGTCGCGTTTGCGATTTGCGGCGGAATTTGGCATGAGGGCGCGCACTCTCCGGGAGCACACCGTTCCGGGCGCCTGTTCCGCGCGCCCGCGGCCTTTCGCTCCGCTCTCCAACCGGACGACACCAATGGGCACTCTCCTCCTCATCCTCCTGGGCGGCGCGCTTTCGATCGCGTACGGCCTGTGGGCGATCAACGACGTCATGAAGCGCGACGCCGGCACGCAGCGCATGCAGGAGATCGCCGGCGCGATCGCCGAGGGCGCGCAGGCCTATCTGCGCCGGCAGTACCTCACCATCGGCCTCGTCGGGATCGTGCTGTTCATCGCCCTCTGGTTCCTGCTCGGCGGCTGGGTGGCGTTCGGCTTCGCCGTCGGCGCGATCCTGTCGGGCGCGGCCGGCTTCATCGGCATGAACGTGTCGGTGCGGGCGAACGTGCGCACCGCCCAGGCGGCGACGATCTCGCTCGGCGGCGGCCTCGACGTGGCCTTCAAGTCGGGCGCGGTCACCGGCATGCTGGTCGCCGGCCTCGCGCTGCTCGGCGTCGCCGGCTACTACCTCGTGCTCACCCGTTTCGCCGGCTTCGCGCCGTCGAGCCGCACGGTCATCGACGCGCTCGTGGCCCTCGGCTTCGGCGCCTCGCTGATCTCGATCTTCGCCCGTCTCGGCGGCGGCATCTTCACCAAGGGCGCGGACGTGGGCGGCGACCTCGTCGGCAAGGTCGAGGCCGGCATCCCGGAGGACGACCCGCGCAACCCCGCCACCATCGCCGACAACGTGGGCGACAACGTCGGCGACTGCGCCGGCATGGCCGCCGACCTGTTCGAGACCTACGCGGTCACCGTGGTCGCGACCATGTTCCTGGCGGCGCTGTTCTTCGCCGGCCAGCCCTTCCTCGAGACGATCATGCTCTACCCGCTCGCCATCGGCGCGGCCTGCATCGCCACCTCGATCGCCGGCACCTTCTTCGTCCAGCTCGGCCAGAACCAGTCGATCATGGGCGCCCTCTACAAGGGCCTCATCGCCTCCGGCGTGCTCTCCGTCGTGGTCATCGCCGGCGTCACCGCGCTGATGCTCGGGTGGAACACCCAGTTCACCACCGGGACCGGCGTCGTCTTCCGGGCGAGCTCCCTGTTCTGGTGCGCGGTCACCGGCTTCGTCGTCACCGGCCTCATCGTGGTGATCACCGAGTACTACACCGGCACCAACTTCCGCCCGGTGAAGTCGATCGCCGCGGCCTCGGTCACCGGCCACGGCACCAACGTCATCCAGGGCCTCGCGGTGTCGCTCGAATCGACCGCGCTGCCGGCGCTGGTGATCGTCGCCGGCATCATCGTGAGCTACTCGCTCGCCGGCCTGTTCGGGATCGCCATCGCGGTCACCGCGATGCTGGCGCTCGCCGGCATGGTGGTGGCCCTCGACGCCTTCGGCCCGGTCACCGACAACGCCGGCGGCATCGCCGAGATGGCGGGCCTGCCGAAGGAGGTGCGCAAGTCGACCGACGCCCTCGACGCGGTCGGCAACACCACCAAGGCGGTCACCAAGGGCTACGCCATCGGTTCGGCCGGCCTCGGCGCGCTGGTGCTGTTCGCGGCCTACACCACGGACCTCAACTTCTTCATCGCCGAGGCGAACCGGCAGGGGGCGACCGCGTACCAGTACTTCCGCGGGGTCAACGTCGACTTCTCCCTGGCGAACCCGTACGTGGTGGTCGGCCTCTTCGTCGGCGGCCTCATCCCGTACCTGTTCGGCGGCATGGCGATGACCGCGGTCGGCCGCGCCGGCGGCGCGGTGGTCGAGGAGGTGCGCCGGCAGTTCCGCGAGAAGCCCGGCATCATGCAGGGCACGGACCGGCCCGATTACGGCCGCGCCGTCGACATGCTGACCCGGGCCGCCATCAAGGAGATGGTGATCCCCTCGCTCCTGCCGGTGCTGTCGCCGATCGTGCTCTACTTCGCGATCTACTGGATCGCCGGCAAGGACAACGCCTTCGCGGCGGTCGGCGCCATGCTGCTCGGCGTCATCGTCACCGGACTGTTCGTCGCCATCTCGATGACGAGCGGCGGCGGCGCCTGGGACAACGCCAAGAAGTACATCGAGGACGGCCATTACGGCGGCAAGGGCTCGGAGGCCCACAAGGCGGCCGTCACCGGCGACACCGTCGGCGACCCCTACAAGGACACCGCCGGCCCGGCCGTGAACCCGGCCATCAAGGTCACCAACATCATCGCCCTCCTGCTGCTGGCGATCCTCGCCCACAGCTGAGGGGGACGGTTCCCCTCCCGAGCCCCGCGGCGCCGCCGCGGGGCTTTTTCGTTTCGGGGACGATCCCGAGCGTGCTCCTCCGCGAGCCCTCCCCAACGCGTCATCCTCGGGCGAGCCGCAGGCGAGACCCGAGGACCGCGCGCCGGAAAGAGCGCCCGCGGGCCGCAACGATCCTCGGTTCGGCGCTTCGCGCCGCCCCAGGATGACGGACCGGTGGCCGGCGGCCTTCCGAACCGGACGCCGCGGGCGCGGGTTGACCTCCATCGCCCAGGAGGGAACCCATGCTCAAGTCACGTTTGCTCGCCGCCCTCGCCGGCGCCGCCCTGACCCTGCCGGCGCTCGCCCAGACCGACGCCCCCGTCCCGCGCATGAGCGAGGAGCAGCGCTTCCAGGCGCCGCCGGTCGCCGGGCCCGCCATCACCCAGCCGGGCGCGCCCGGCGTCGCCACCGAGGCTCCCGCCCAGACCGGCCAGGCGCAGCCCCTCGATCAGCAGGCGCGCCAGCCCGGCCAGCCCGGCGCCACGGCGCAGGCCCAGCAGCCGGGCGGAATTTTCATCACCGAGCAGCGGCTCGGCCAGTGGCGCGCCTCCCAGATCATCGGCACGAGCGTGTTCGGCGCCGACGGCCAGGATCTCGGCGAGATCCGCGAGGTCCTGATCGCCGACGACGGCCGCGCCGAGGCGGTGGTGATCCGGGTCGGCGGCGTGCTCGGGCTCGGCGGCCGCCTCGTGGCCGTGCCTTTCGGGATGGTGCAATGGCGCGAGGTGGTGACCACCGGCGGGGTCGGCACCGCCGAGACCGTGCGCCAGTCGGACGGCACCTTCGCCATCACCGGCGGCGCGCCGCAGCGCCCGCTCCTGCCGGTCACCCGGGAGACGATCGAGCAGGCGCCCGAATTCGTCTATGCGGGCCGGGGCGAGATTCCCCGCCCGCAGGCCGAGCCGGGGCAGGTCCCGCCCGCGGCCGGGACGCCGCAGACCATGGGCGGCCCGCTGCCGGCGCCGCAGCCCGGCGGCGGCGGCACCGTCACCGGCCGCCCGCCGCAATAGGCTCACCCGTCCCGGGCGCAGCGGAAGCCGATGTGGTGGTGCCCGGCGGTGGGATTGCGCGAGGCGCCGGTCCGGAACACGCCGTTGAGACGGTCCGGCGTGTTGTCCCAGTTGTAGTCGCCGCCCCGGGTGACGCGCTCGCCCGGGGCGCGCGGGTCCTCGCGCCCGTCGGTCGGCACGTAGGGGTAGGGCCGGTAGAGCGAGGCGGTCCATTCGGCGAGGCTGCCGATCAGGTCGTGGATGCCCTCCGGGGTGGCGCCCTTCGGGTGCGAGCCGACCGGCTCGTGCCGGCGGCTCATCGAGACCCGGTCCGGGGTCGCCGGCGCGTCGCCCCAGGGGGCGAGGCGGCCCTCCCGGCCCCGCGCCGCCGCCTCCCATTCCGCCTCGGTCGGAAGCCGCGCGCCGCGCCAGGCGCAGTAGCGCCGCGCCCCTTCCCAGGTCACCTCGCGGACCGGATGGCGCTCGAAGCCCGGCTGCGGCACGAAGCGCCCGCCGGCGGCGACGATGCGCACGTCGTCGTCGTCGAGCTCGATCACGTGCCGGCCGGATCGGGAGGCGGTGAACAGGAACTCCGCATCCGTCCCGCGCACGTCGGCCGGGCGCAGCCCGCCCGCCGGGGCGTCGCGGACCGGCTTGGCGTCGAGCGTCGCCAGGAAGGCCGCGTATTGGGCGTTCGTCACCTCGAACCGGTCGAGCGCGAAGGGCCGCAGGTCGACCGTGTGGGCGGGCCGGGAATCCTCCCGGTGCCGATCGGACCCCATCGGGTAGGTGCCGCCGGGGACGAGCACCATGTCCTCGGGCACCTGCGCCGCCGCCGCGGAGGCGAGCGTCAGGGCGGCGGCGAGGGCCAGCACGGCTCGGTCGCATCCCGCGCGCAGCTTCACTATATTGCCCTCGACCCTTGCGCGGCGCGCCGCCCGGAACTTTTCCGGCCCGCTTCCCCTTGAGAATCCGGTCCGCCTCGCCGGAGGAGACCCATGCGTATCGAAAACGACCCGAAGCTCGATTTCAAGGACGTGCTGATCCGGCCGAAGCGCTCGACCCTCGGCTCGCGCGCGCATGTGGACATCGACCGCACCTTCCGCTTCGTCCATACCGGCACGGAGTGGACCGGCTTCCCGCTCATCGCCGCCAACATGGACGTGACCGGCACGATCGGCATCGCCAAGGCGCTGCTCGAATTCGAGGCCATGGTGGCGCTGCACAAGCACTACCCGGCCGAGACGCTGGTCGACTTCTTCCGCAGCGAGGCGAGCCGCAACACCTTTTACAGCCTCGGCACGACGGAGGCCGACCGGGACAAGCTCGAGGCGGTCAAGGCCAAGGCGCCGGTGCGCAAGATCTGCCTCGACGTCGCCAACGGCTACACGGAAAAATTCGTCGAGACGGTGCGGCGCACCCGCGAGGAGAACCCGGACGCGGTGATCATGGCCGGCAACGTGGTCACCGGCGACATGACCGAGGCGCTGGTGCTCGCCGGGGCCGACATCGTCAAGGTCGGCATCGGGCCGGGCTCGGTGTGCACCACCCGGCGCATGACCGGGGTCGGCTACCCGCAGCTTTCGGCGATCATCGAATGCGCCGACGCGGCGCACGGGCTGAAAGGGCAGGTCTGCGCCGACGGCGGCTGCACCGTGCCGGGCGACATCGCCAAGGCCTATGGCGGCGGGGCGGACTTCGTCATGCTCGGCGGCATGCTCGCCGGCCACGACGAATGCGAGGGCGAGATCCGCTACGAGGAGCGGGACGGCCGCAAGGTGCCGGTGGCGATGATCTTCTACGGCATGTCCTCCGACACGGCGATGCGGAAATACGCCGGCGGCGTCGCGCGCTACCGCGCCTCCGAGGGCAAGACCGTCGAGGTCGCCTACAAGGGGCCGGTCGCCGAGACCATGCAGGAGATCGCCGGCGGGGTCCGCTCGATGATGACCTATATCGGCGCGGTGAAGCTGAAGGAGGTCCCGAAGCGCACGACCTTCGTCATGGTCGGGGCGCAGCTCAACACGGTGTTCGGCGACTGATCATGGGCGAGCACAGGGCGCGCGACCTCGTCGCCTTCGACGACGCGAAAGGGGCCGTCCGCCACATTTCGCGGATCTATGCGGAGAGCGTCGGCGCCGTCCGCGCCGCCTTCGCCCGCATCCGCAACGGGGCCGCGGCGCGGGTCGAGGCCCCGTACCCGTACGTCGGCATCGCCCTGACCCGGGCCGACCTGCACGTCGACGCGCGCCTGTCCTACGGCGCCCTGTTGGAGCCCGGCACCTACGGCACCACCGTCACCCGCCCGGACCTGTTCGAGCGCTACTACGAGCAGCAGATCGGCTTCCTCCTCGAGCACCACAAGGTGCCGGTGGTGGTGGGCCGCAGCGACCGGGCGATCCCGCTCCCCTTCGTCATCGAGGAGAGCGTCACCGACGTGGCCGAGGCGGACCTGCGCGCCCTGCAGGACCACTTCGCCCTGCCGGATCTGACCGCCACCGACGATTCGATCGCCAACGGCACCGTTCTGTGGGGCGCGGACGACCTGCGCCCCCTCGCCCTCTTCAACGCCGAGCGCACGGACTACTCGCTCGCGCGGCTGCACCACTACACGGGCACCTCGGCCGAGCATTTCCAGGATTTCGTGCTGCTGACCAACTACCAGCGCTACGTCGACGAGTTCATCGCCTGGGGCCGCGAGCAGCTCGGGAAGGACGGGTACGAGACCTTCGTCGAGCCGGGCAACCTCGTCACCAAGGCGCGGGCCTCCGGCGGGCCGGAGGCAGAGCCCGGGCGGCACCTGCCGCAGATGCCGGCCTACCATCTCACCCGCGAGCACGCGGACGGCATCACGCTCGTCAACATCGGCGTCGGCCCGAGCAACGCCAAGACCATCACCGACCACCTCGCGGTGCTGCGGCCGCATTGCTGGCTCATGCTCGGTCATTGCGCCGGCCTGCGCCGCAGCCAGCTCCTCGGCGACTACGTGCTGGCGCACGGCTACGTGCGCGACGACCACGTCCTCGACCAGGACCTGCCGGTCTGGGTGCCGGTGCCGCCGATCGCCGAGGTGCAGGTGGCCCTGCAGGAGGCGACCGCCCTCGTCACCGGCCTGCGCGGCCAGGACCTCAAGACGCGCCTGCGCACCGGCACCGTCGTCACCACCGACAACCGCAACTGGGAACTGCGCTTCGACGAGCTGTTCGGGCGCCTCAACATGAGCCGCGCCATCGCGGTCGACATGGAATCGGCCACCGTCGCCGCCAACGGCTTTCGCTTCCGCGTGCCCTACGGCACCCTCCTGTGCGTCTCCGACAAGCCCCTGCACGGGGAGCTCAAGCTGCGCGGCATGGCCAACGCCTTCTACCGGGAGCGCATCAGCCAGCACCTGCGCGTCGGCGTCGAGACCATGCGCCTCCTGCGCGAACAGGGCGTCGACCGCCTCCACTCGCGAAAGCTCCGCGGCTTCGACGAGCCGGGCTTCCGGTAGGGCAGGCGTGCTCACCCCGACCCTCTCCCCGCGAGCGGGAGAGGGAACGCGCCAAACCTCTCCCGGAGGGAGAGGTCGAGTCGGCGCGGCAGCGCCGACCGGGTGAGGGGAGCACGCGTGACGGATGAGGCGCGACCGACGAGTCCCTCTCGTCACCGTCCGCCCCTCATCCGGCGCTTCGCGCCACCTTCTCCC
>DATLFZ010000043.1:0-5606 GCA_035540795.1 Beijerinckiaceae bacterium
GCGCAGACCGAGATCAAACTCGAACGCTTCCTGGTCGAGGGCGGCGGCCGTGGTCGACGTGGTGGTTCTGGCGCAGGCTTCCATGGCTCGCGTCGTCCCGCGGCTCGCGGCCGAAGACCGGGCCAAGTTCCTGACGAGCCCGCCCTTCGCCGTCGAGGGTCGCGGCGACGAGGTCGTCGTGGCGGGCCTGGTCTCCGCCGATCAAGGCCTCGTAAGCACCCTCCACCAGGAAGCGTTCGAGTTTGATTTCGGTCTGCGCAGCGGCGGCGGTCGCTTCGAGGAGATCGGACGTCGGCGAAAGGGTGCTCGCGAGCGTCGCCACGACGGCGATCCGGCGCCCACGCCGGACGGCCTCCTCGGCCATGCGGGAATCGACCCGCACCACGGGAAGTCCGAACTCGCGCTCCACGGGCGCGCACAGCGCCCCGATCGAGGAGCAGGCGTTGAGGACGAGGCGCGCACCCCGTTCCATCGCCACGGCGACGTAGCCGCGCCATCGGGGCAGGACGGCGTCCGTGTCGCCGCCGTTCTCGCGCAGCTGCGGCAGGATCGAGTCGTCGAGGATGTTCATGACCCGGCACGCGGGGACCCGCTCCTTCAGGAGCCTGCCGAACGTCTCCACGGTCGCCGGCGAGGTGTGGATCACGGCGATCAGCGGCGGTTCAGACATGGCGCTCCTCCGGAGACGGCGGGCAGACGGCGATCTCGACCCCGGCTGCCCGCAAGGCCGCGAGCCCGTCCTCCGGCGCGCCGGCGCTGGTGAAGAGGACGTGGGCGCTCTCCGGCTTGGCGAAGGAGACCAGGCCGCGCTTCTCGAACTTGCTCGCGTCCGCCACCACCGCGACGGTCTTGGCGGCCCGCATCATCGCCTGCTTGACCTCGGCCTCGTACGGGTCCGCGCTGAGGAAGCCGGAGCGGGCGCTCATCGCAGCCGCCCCCAGGAAGGCCCAGTCCGCCGCGATGCGGGCGAGGTCGCGCTGGGCCTGCGGCCCGACGAGGCTCATCGAGCCGGTCACGAGCTTGCCTCCGATCACGTAGGTCGTGCAGGTCGGGAAGCGCCCGGTCGTCTGCGCGATGACGAGGCTGTTCGTCACGATCGTGAGGTTCTCGCGGCCGCGCAGGTGGCGGGCGAGGGCGAGCGTCGTCGTGCCCGCGTCGAGGATGACGATCTGGCCTGCCTCGACCCGGGCCGCCGCCGCCGCGCCGATCGCGTTCTTGGCGTCCTCGTCCTCGGTCTGACGCTCGTCCACCGGGGGGAGGCGGATCGGACCCGCCTCCGCGGGCAGGACCGCGCCGCCGAACACCGCCTCGGCGAGGCCGGCCCCGACGAGCGCCTTGATGTCCCGGCGGATGGTCTCGTCCGAGACCTCGAACAGGCGTGCCTCTTCGGTGACCCGGATGCTGCCGCGATCGACGAGGCGCTGGTAGAGGCGGCGGTGCCGCTCCGCCCCGAGCAGCGCGCCCGCACGGGAGGATCGGTCGCTCATGCGGCGTCGCGGCCGGCGCGGCCGGCGCGGCCCGTCCGACCGAAGCCCTCCGCCTGCCCGGCGCTACCGAGGAAGCGCTCGATCTTCTCGACCACCACGGCCTCGACCGCCTCCTGCGCGCGGCGCATCAGGTCCGGGGGGAGGGCGCTGCATTCCCGATCCGTCATCCGCTCCGTGCGCCCGAGGGCGCCGAGCATGGCATGTTCCAGGTCGGTCGCGATGTTGACCTTGCTGATGCCGCCGCCCGGGAGGCGGATGGCGCTCTGGATCATCTCCGGGGGCACGCCCGACCCGCCGTGGAGGACGAGGCGGACGGGCGTGCGCGCCCGGATCGCGGCGAGACGGTCGAGGTCCACCCGGGGCCGGCGGGTGACGTAGTGGCCGTGCGCCGTCCCGACGGCGACCGCGAGCGCGTCGACCCCGGTCCGCTCGACGAAAAGGCCCGCCTCGTCCGGATCCGTGAAGTGCTCCTCGTCCTCGTCGGTCTCGACGAAGTCGGTGGTTCCGATCTTGCCGAGTTCGGCCTCGACGGACACGCCCCGCGCATGCGCGATCCCGACCACCTCGCGGGTGATGCGCAGGTTGTCCTCGAACGGCAGCGCCGACTTGTCGATCATCACCGAGGTGAAGCCGGCCGCGATCGCCGCCTCGATGACCGGGATGTCGAAGGTGTGGTCGAGGTGCAGGACCACGGGCACGCTCGTGCGCTCCGCCGCGAGGCCGTCGAAGAAGGCCTGCGCGAAGCCGGCGGCATCGATGCCGTAGCGGTCCATCTCCCGCTGCGAGACCTGCACGATCAGCGGCGAGCGGCTGCGTTCGCCCGCGCGCAGGATCGGCCGGATCATGGCGGTGTAGCGGGGGGCGAAGGAGCCGACGGCATAGCCCTGGCGCTCGGCGACGGCGAGCGCCTGCGCGAGGGTGACGGGGGAGGGGACCTGGGACATGGGCATCCTCGGGCGGCTCACATGAGGAGCCGGGGAAGGGTTGTGACGAGCCCGGGGAACACCAGCAGGAGCAGGGTGACCGCGAGCAGGGGAACGAGGAAGGGCGTCACCGCGACGACGATCCGGTGCAACGACACGCCGGAGATGCGGTTCAGCACGAACAGCACCATGCCGAAGGGCGGCGTGAGCAGGCCGATCATCATGGTGAGAACCATCACGACGCCGAAATGCAGCGGGTCGATCGAGCTCGCCGCCATGATCGGCACGAGCACCGGGGTCAGGATGATGATCGCCGCGGTCGCCTCGATGAAGCAGCCGAGGATCAACAGGAAGCCGACCATCATCAGCCCGACGACGAAGGGGTCGCGCGAGATCCCCGCGATGCCCTCGACCATGGCGAGCGTCAGCCCGGCCCGGGTGACGAGATAGCCGTAGATCATCGCCATCGACACGATCAGCATCACGACGCCGGTGTCGACGGCGGTCGAGCGCATGATCTCGAACAGCTCCCGCCAGCCGACCGCCCGGTAGACGACCGTGGCGAGGAGGGTGGCGTAGAGCGCCGCGATGGCGGCGGCCTCGGTGGGCGTGAACACGCCGCTCAGGATGCCGCCGATCAGGATCACGGGGGTCATCAGGGGCAGGATGCCGTCCTTCAGGGCGGCGACGACCACCGCGAGGCTGAACGGGGCGCCCCGCGGCAGCTTCTTGCGTTGCGCGACGAGGGCGATCCAGCCCATCAGGGCGAGGCCCATCAAGAGGCCCGGCACGATCCCGGCGATCAGGATGCCCCCGATCGAGACGTTCGCCATGAGCGCGTAGATGACGAGGGGCACGCTCGGCGGGATGATCGGGCCGATGGTCGAGGAGGCGGCCACGACGGCGACGGCGAACTCCTCCTCGTACCCCTCCTCGCGCATGGACTTGATGACGACCGTGCCGAGGCCCGCGGCCTCCGACACGGCCGTCCCGGTCATGCCGGCGAAGATGATGCTCGCCAGCACGTTGACCTGGGCGAGGCCGCCCCGCACGGCGCCGACGAGGGACTTGGCGAAGGCGTAGATGCGCACCGTGATGCCGCCGACGTTCATGACCTTGCCGGCGTAGATGAAGAACGGGACCGACAGGAGCATGAAGTTGTCGATGCCGGACACCGCCCGCTGGACCATGAAGGCGGGGTTGAAGTCGAGGCCGCGCTCCATCAGCGTGACGATGATCGCCGTGCCGGCGAGCGCGAAGGCGACCGGCACCGCGAGGACGAACAGGACGACGAGGGATCCGACGTAGCCGGCGGCGATCATGGGCGCGCCTCCGTCAGCCGCCGCCCGGCGAAGCCGGGGACGAGCGGGGCGACGCTGTAGACGATCATCAGGCCGAACCCGGCCGTGAAGGCGAGATAGGACCAGCCGTTCGAGATCCAGTCGACGGTGGCGAGGGTGGTCGGCCAGACCGCGCGCACGATCGGGATGCTCGCCGCGAACATGAAGACGATGACGACGAAGCTGACGATGCGCACGAGCGGGTCGAGGATCCGCCGCGCCCCCGCCCCGAGCAGCTCCGGGACCGTGTCGATCACGATGAGGGTGCCCTCGCGAAGCCCGATCGCGGCGCCGAGATAGGCGAGCCAGATGAACACCAGCCGGCTCACCTCCTCGGTCCAGGGCACGCCGATCGACAACACGAAACGGCACACGATCTGAACGTTCACGAGGACGAGGGCGAGGGCGAAGAGGGCGACGACGGCGCCGTCGACCCAACGGTTCAGGATGCGCAGCATGGCCCCTCCGGTGGACGGGGCGGCCGCGGCCGCCCCGGCGCGCTCAGCGGATGGCGGCGATCTCGTCGGCGGTGGTCACGGACCACAGCTCGGCGAACAGCTTGTCGATGGCCGGCTTCGCCTTGGCCATGAACGGCGCGTAGTCGGGCTTCGTCACCTGCATGCCGGCCTGCTGGAGCTTGCCGAGGAGCTCCTGCTCGCTCTTCGCCGAAAGCTCGTCGCCGTGAGCGAGGGCGTCCCTGGCGGCGGAATCCACCGCCTCGCGCTGCTTCGGCGACAGCTTGTTGTAGGAGGCCTCGTTCATCAGCCACAGGGACGTGGCGTAGAGGTGGCCGGTGATGGCGAGGTGCTTCTGCGCCTCCTGGAGCTTGAAGGTGTAGATCTGGTCGAACGGCCCGTCCGAGGCCGAGACGACCCCGAGCTTCAGGGACGTGAACAGTTCCGGCAGCGCGATGGGGACCACGACGGCGCCGATCTGGGAGAAGGCGTCGATGAAGGGCTTCGACTGGCCCATCCGGATCTTCACCCCGCGCAGGTCGTCCACCGAGTTGATCGGCGCGTTCGAGGTCAGGTGCCGGTAGCCGCGGCCCATCATGCCGAGGCTGCGGATGCCGTTCTTCTGGAACACGTCCCGGACGCCCTCGCCGAGCTTGGAGTTCCAGGTCTTGTAGACGTGGTCCTTGTCCCGGAACACGAAGGGGGCGTCGAAGAACGAATAGCGCGGTGCCAGGGTGACGATCGGGAAGGTGCCGAACACGCCGATGTCGAGCTCGCCGATCTTGAGCGCCTCGAGGTTGTCCTTCTCGCCGCCCATCTGCCCGCCGGCGAAGATGCGCACGTCCACGGTCCCGCCGGAGCGCTCCTTGGCGAGGTCGGCGAAGCGTTTCGCCGCCTGCATCATGTCGGTCTTCTCGTCGAAGGCGCTGGCGAGGCGCAGCGTCACCGGACGATCCTGCGCGGCCGCGGCTTGGGCGAAAAGGGCGGCGGCACCCGCGATCCCGAGCGCGAGGCGGCGGGTCAGGCGTGTGGACATGTGTGGTCCTCCCGAGGGCAATGCAGGCTTATTCTGCAAAACCACCTTAGAATGCCACAAAGCCCCGCACAAGCGGGCGGCTCATCAGCACACGAGCTCTGCAGGCACCGCAGCGCCCCGTCACCCCTTCTCTGTCGCCTCGCGCAGCTTCGCGGTGGTGCCGTTGATGTCAGGCAGTTTTTCGCCGGCGGCGAGGCGGGCGAGGGTCTTCTTCTCGTTCTCCTGGAAGGCGATGGCCCATTCGGCCGCCGCCTTGGCGCGGGCCGGGTCGATCACGAGCACGCCGTTCTCGTCGGCGAGGATGGCGTCGCCCGGCCGGACGGTGACGCCGCCGCAGGCCACGTCGATGCAGAACTCGCCGTAAT
>DATLFZ010000044.1:0-4581 GCA_035540795.1 Beijerinckiaceae bacterium
AGGAGAAGGCGCTCGCCGCGCGCGCGGCCGGGATGGCCGGGATGGGGGGCGATCCGGACGAGGCTCCCGCGGTGCCTCCTGCACGCCCCCCCTCCGGCCGCTCCGCGGCCACCTCCCCCACGAGGGGGGAGGGGGGTGCGAGCACGGCGTCGATGAGATCGTGGCGGGCGCCCTTGTCGCGCAGGTACACCTTCAGGCGGTCGGCGAGGAAGGTAAGGAGGTCCCCCCCGAGGGCGTCATCCCCGGGCTTGGCCCGGGGATCGCGCTCCGGCGAAGACGCCCGATCGACCGCCGCGACGGCCGGGTCGAGCCCGGCCATGACGGCCGAAGACGCGGTCCCGAACAGCCCGAGAAGCGCCAGCCGCACTCCGTTCTCCAGCACCAGCCGGATCACGCCCAGCGCCGCGCGGCGGAGCGCGTAGGGGTCCTTCGACCCGGTCGGCTTCTCGTCGATGGCCCAGAAGCCAACCAGCGTGTCGATCTTGTCGGCCAGCGCGACGGCGACGGCGACCGGGTCGGTGGGCACCCGGTCGGAGGGGCCGAGCGGCTTGTAGTGCTCCTCGATGGCAGCGGCGACGCTCGGGTGCTCGCCCTGCAGGGTCGCGTAGTAGCGGCCGATCAGGCCCTGCAGCTCGGGGAACTCGCCAACCATCTCGGTGACGAGGTCGGCCTTGGCGAGGCGGGCGGCGCGCTCGGCCAGCGCCGGATCGGCCCCGACCGCCGGGGCGAGCGCCTTCGCGAGCGCCGCGATGCGCTCGACCCGCTCGGCCTGCGTGCCGAGCTTCTCGTGGAAGACGATGCTCTTGAGCTTCTCCAGCCGGTCCGCGAGCGGCACCTTCCGGTCCGTGTCCCAGAAAAACTTGGCGTCCGACAGGCGCGCCCGCACCACCCGCTCGTTGCCGGCGACGATGGCCGCGCCACCGTCGCTCGCCTCGAGATTGGCGACGAGGACGAAGCGGTTGGAGAGCCTTCCCTCTCCCATGGGGAGAGGGTCCGCCCGAAGGGCGGGGGTGAGGGGAGCGCCCTCTGCGGAGGGGGAACTCCCCTCACCCGGCCGCTCCGCGGCCACCCTCTCCCCCTGGGAGAGGGTCTTGAGCACGAAGCATTTCTGGTTGGCGCGGATGGTGGCCCGGATGACCTCCGGGGGGATGTCCAAAAAGGCCTCGTCGAAGGAGCCCATCAGGACCACAGGCCATTCGACGAGGCCGGCGACCTCCTCCAGAAGGCCCTCGTCCTCGACGAGGTCGAGGCCCTTGGCGAAGGCGAGCTGCTTCGCCTCGTGGCGGATGGCGTCCTTGCGCCGGTCGGCGTCGAGGACGACGAAGCCGCGCTCCAGCGCCGCCACGTAATCGTCGAAGCGGCGGACCTGGATCGTCCCCGGCCCCATGAAGCGGTGGCCCCGGGTGAAGTCGGAGGCGCGGATGCCGTCGACCTCGAACGGCACCACGTCCGGGATCTCGGTCTCGGGCCCGAAAGTGCAGACGATCCCCTGCAGCGGACGCACCCAGGTGAGCGACCCGGGCTGCGCCGAGGCGGCGCCCCAGCGCATCGACTTCGGCCACGGGAAATTTCGGATCGCCGCCGGCACGATCTCGGCGAGGACCTCCGGGGTCGGCCGGCCCGGCCGCTCGATCACGGCGACGTAGAACGCGCCCTTCTTCGGGTCCTCCTCGATCCGCGCCGCGTCGAGGGAGGCGAGGCCCGCGCTCTTCAGGAAACCCTGGACGGCGGCATCGGGGGCGCCGACGCGGGGCCCCTTGCGCTCCTCGCGCACGTCCTTGCCCCGCGCCGGCAGGCCGACGACGTGGAGCGCGAGCCGACGCGGCGTCGCGTAGGCCTTGGCCCCCTCGTAGAGGAAGCCCCGCTCGACGAGGGCGTCGGTGACGAGCCGGCGCAGATCCTCGGCCGCGCGGCGCTGCATGCGGGCGGGAATCTCTTCGGACAGAAGTTCGAGCAGAAGGTCGGGCATGGGCGTCCTGGGGTCGCCCGGGTGGTAGCGGCGGGGCCCGCCCCTGTCCAGAAGCCGGCCGGAACCCGCATGGTTTCGGGATCGTTAACGGGCGTGTGCGGCGACGCACCGATTTTGAAACAGGTCCGGGCGATTGTCTCCTCAACGCCGGACGGGAGAGCCGGCAACACAGGGACAAGGCCGATGACCACCCTCTTCACCTCCGCCGCCGTCACCGCCGCCTTCGGCTTCGGCTTCGTCCTCGCGGTCCTCGTCAACCCGCTGATCTGATCCGTCGCCGACCCCCTCCCCAGGGCCGCCACAGCGGCCCGCACCTCAGGCCCGCGGCGACCTCTCCTTCGCGCCGGGCGATCACGTCCTCCTCTCCGTTTCCTTGTTCCGCAGCCCCTCGTGCTGGTGGCGCAGCGGGAGCTTCCCCTTCGGCGGCGTCTTGAAGGTCGAGGCAGCCTGCGCGCCGACCGGCCCCTTGCCGACCGTGATGCCGCCGTCGACCAGCCACAGGGCGCCGGTCACGAAGCTCGCCTCGTCCGAGGCGAGGAAGGCGTAGACGTTGGCGACCTCCTCCGGCGTGCCGGTGCGGCCCATCGGCGTCGCCTGGGTCATCATCTGCGCCATCTCCGAATCCATCGGCCCGGTCGAGGTGTGGGTCCAGGCGGTGTCGATCGGCCCCGGGCAGACGCAGTTGACCCGCACCCCGTGCGCCGCCTGCTCGACCGCGAGGCCGCGGGCGAAGGCGTGCACGAAGCCCTTGGTGCCGCCGTAGACCGCGTTCTTGGGCAGGCCGATCATGCCGGATTCGGACCCTGCGCAGACCACGTTGCCGTGCGTCTTGTGCAGGTGCGGCAGGGCGAACTTCGTGACCAGGACGAGGGAGCGGATGTTGTGGCGCAGGTGCTCGTCGATCTTGTCGACCGGGTAGTCCTGCCCCTCGGCGGCGACCAGGAACACGCCGGCGTTGTTCACGAGCACGTCCAGGCGCCCGTAGCGGGACAGAGCGGCCTCCACGCAGGCCCGCGCCTGACCCTCGTCGGAGAGGTCGCCGGTGAAGGCGGCCGCGGCCCCGCCCGCCTTCTCGATCCGTGCCGCGACGTCCTCGACCGGATCGCCGGGCAGCCCCGCCAGGAGGAGTCTTGCCCCTTCCGCCGCGAATTTCAGCGCGATCGCCTCGCCGATGCCGGTCCCGGCGCCGGTCACCAGCGCCACCTTGTCGAACAGCCGTCCCGCCATGACGCCCTCCCGCGAACGGGGGCCGAACGCGGTCCGCGGCGAGGGGGTTCCGATGCGCGAAGGGCCCCGGCGACGCCGGAGCCCCCGCATTGGCCGAACAGTCCGGTCAGTAGTTGTAGGCGCGCTCGCCGTGGTCGGCGAGGTCGAGGCCCTCGCGCTCCTGCTCGGCGGTGACGCGCAGGCCGACGACGAGGTCGACCAGCTTGAACAGCAGCAGCGAGCCGATTCCGGTCCAGACGATGGTCAGCGCCACGGCGACGATCTGCGTCCAGACCTGCCCCGGGATGCTGAAATCGGCCGCCCCGACGCCGCCGAGCATCGGCGCCGCGACGATGCCGGTGCCGATGGCACCGACGATGCCGCCGACCCCGTGGATGCCGAACACGTCGAGGGCGTCGTCGTAGCCGAGCGCGTTCTTCACCGTGGTGCAGGCGATGTAGCAGACCGCGCCGGCGACGAGGCCGAGCATGATCGCGCCCATCGGGCCCGACAGGCCGGCCGCCGGGGTGACGGCGACGAGGCCCGCGACCGCGCCCGAGGCGATGCCGAGCAGCGACGGCTTGCCCTTGGCGCTCGCCTCGACCGCGATCCAGGACAGGCCGGCGGCGGCCGGCGCCACGATGGTGTTGAGGAGGGCGAGCGCGGCGGTGCCGGTCGCCTCGAGGTTCGACCCGGCGTTGAAGCCGAACCAGCCGACCCACAGGAGCGCCGCGCCGACGAGCGTCAGCGTCAGCGAATGCGGGGCGAGGAGGTCGCGCCCGTAGCCGATGCGCTTGCCGATGACGAGGGCGCCGACGAGCCCGGCGACGCCGGAATTGATGTGCACCACCGTGCCGCCGGCGAAATCGAGCGCGCCGAGCTTGAACAGGTAGCCTTCCGAGAACCAGACCATGTGGGCGATCGGCACGTAGACCAGCGTCACCCAGAGCACGGTGAACAGCATCAGCGCCGAGAACCGCACCCGCTCGGCGAAGGCGCCGACGATGAGCGCCGGCGTGATGGCCGCGAAGGTGAGCTGGAAGGCGACGAAGGTGTATTCGGGGATCACCACGCCCGCGGTGAAGGTGTCGGCGACGCTCGTCGGCGTCACGCCGGCCAAAAAGGCCTTCGAGAAGCCGCCATAGAAGGCGCCGAGCGCGCCCCCGGAGGTGAAGGCGAGGGAATAGCCGTAGATCACCCAGACGAGCGCCACGGCGCAGAACACGGAAAAGACCTGCATCAGCACGGACAGCATGTTCTTGCTGCGCACGAGCCCGCCGTAGAACAGGGCGAGGCCCGGGATCGTCATGGCGACGACGAGGATGGTCGAGACCATCATCCAGGCGGTGTCGCCCTTGTCGATGGTCGGCGCGGCCGCGGGAGCCGCCTCGGCGACGGCCTGTGCC
>DATLFZ010000045.1:0-16825 GCA_035540795.1 Beijerinckiaceae bacterium
GCACCATC
Organism: Beijerinckiaceae bacterium; assembly: GCA_035540795.1. Classification (GTDB taxonomy): domain Bacteria; phylum Pseudomonadota; class Alphaproteobacteria; order Rhizobiales; family Beijerinckiaceae; genus JAJKJG01. The sequence goes on from DATLFZ010000045.1 coordinate 9, forward strand.
GTCGAGCAGGCGGCGATCGCCGGGGCGCTGCGCCCGGACGTCGCCGCCGACCCGGAGCGCGGCCCGGCCGCGGCGACCTACGTCGCCCGCCGCCTCGACGCCCTGGCGGAGGAGTTCGAGCGCGGCTGGAACGGCGCCACCCGCGACGGCGGCTACGTCTTCACCCGCACCCTGCGCGGGGTGACGCAGGTCGCGATCCTCGACGGGGCGCTGCTCGAGTCCCAGGAGGCCCGCAAGCTCGACGAGCGGGCCGCCTCGCTCCAGGAGGTCTACGGCAAGCCGGCGACCCTCGTGCGCAAGAGCGAGGAGAGCGTGGTGCACGGGCCGCTCGCCCTGTTCCAGGCGATCAACGCCCTCGGCCGCAAGGGCCTGCAGCTGCAGCGCTACAAGGGCCTCGGCGAGATGACCGCCCAGCAGCTCTGGGAGACCACCCTCGACCGGGACGTGCGCTCCCTCCTCCAGGTCAAGATCAAGGACTCGACGGACGCCGACGACCTCTTCGTCAAGCTCATGGGCGACGTGGTCGAGCCCCGCCGCGAGTTCATCCAGGAGAATGCGCTCAGCGTGGCGAACCTCGACGTTTGACCTCGTCTCACGGCCGAGCTGAAACTCCCGCCCCGTGGGCCGGTTGAGTCCGGCGGGCGAGGGGGCCCGCCGGCGAGGGCGGCATGGACCACGGGGATTGGAGCATCGGCATCGGCACGGCGAACTCGCTCGCGGATGCCAAGGTCCTGGCGGCGCTCGGGGGCGGCCTGCGCTCGATCTACGCGCCGATCCTGGCCGAGCCGCCGCCCGAGCGCATCGCCGCGCTCCTGAAGGAACTCGATCGCGTGCCGCCGCCCCGGGGCAGGAAGCGCTAACCCCGCCGACGGCCGAGCCCGGCGATGCGGGCGCCGATCCGGCTGCGCAGGCGGCGGTAGGCCGGCAGCTGGGACAGGGTCAGGAGCACGATCGCGAGAATCAGCAGGAGGCTCACCGGGCGGGTGAAGAACGGGGTCAGGTCCCCCTGCCCCACCATGAGTGCCCTGCGCAGGTTCTCGTCGGCCATCGGCCCGAGGATGACGCCGATCACGAGCGCCGAGATCGGGTAGTGCATCTCGGTCAGAAGATAGGCCGCGAGCCCCACCGCCAGCATCAGGTACAGGTTCACCACGTTGAGGCCGAGCGCGTAGGAGCCGATCACCGCGAGCACGGCCACGATGGGCAGGAAGAGCGTGCCCGGCACCTGCAGGATCTTCACGACCTGCCGGGCCAGGATGATGCCGTTGATCCACATGGCCAGCGACGCGAGCACCATCACGGCGGCGAGGTCGGCGAGGAAGGTCGGCCGCTCGATCGACAGCATCGGCCCCGGCGTCAGCCCGTGCAGCATGAGCGCGCCGAGCAGCATCACCGCCGGCGGGCTGCCGGGGATGCCGAGCGTCACGAGGGGGATGAGCGCGCCGCCGATGCAGGCGTTGTTGGCGGTCTCGGCCGAGATCAGGCCGGCCGGCTCGCCGCGGCCGAAGGTCTCCGGATGGGGCGAGCTCGACTTCGCCGCGCCGTAGGAGACCCAGCCGGCGATGTCCTCGCCGACCCCGGGCACGGCGCCGATGCCGACGCCGATCGTCGCCGAGCGGATCACGTGCTTGAGGTTGCGGAAGATCGTGCGGAAGTCGGGCACGATGCGGCCGATATGCTGCATCACCTGGGCGCCGGAGCCGTCGCGCAGGCCCTTGATGATCTGCGGGATGGCGAAGGCGCCGATCAGGACCGGCACCACCTCGAGGCCGGAATCGAGGGCCGGGATGTCGAAGGTGAAGCGGGGATAGAACATCAGCTTGTCGCGGCCGATCGTCGACAGAGCGAGCCCGATGAAGCCGGCGATCCAGCCCTTCACGACCAGGTCCGGGCTCTGCAGCGTCCCCGAGATGATGATGCCGAACAGCGCGAGCAGGAAGAACTCGTAGGAGGTGAACTGCAGCGCCACCTCGACGATGAGCGGGGCGAGGATCACCAGCACCACCATGCCGAACACGGTGCCGATGAAGGACGCCGTCGTGGTCATGCCGAGGGCGCGGCCCCCCTCCCCTTTCTGCGCGAGCGCGTAGCCGTCGAGGGCGGAGGCGGCGGAGGCCGCGGTGCCGGGGATGTTGAGGAGGATCGCCGAGTACGAGCCGCCATAGATCGCGCCCACGTACATGGCGATGAGCGCCACGAGGGCGACGTCGAGCTTCATCCCGTAGGTGAGGGTGGCGAGGAGCCCGACGCCGAGGGTGGCGGTCAGGCCCGGCAGGCAGCCGAAGGCGATGCCGAGGAGGCTCGCGCCGATCAGGATCAGCCAGTTGAGCGGATCGGAGAGCAGCGCAACGATTTCGGCGAAGAAGGCCGAGAACTGCTCGGCGGCGCCCATCACAGACCCCGCAGGGCGTAGCGGACCCGGTCCATGAACTCGACCGTGACACCCTCGTAGGGGAGCGGCACGAGCAGGCCGAACTTGAACACGGCCCCGAACAGGATCGGCGTCGCGAGGCTCACGGCGAGGGCGTGCCGGAAGCGCCGGCGGGGCTCGGGATCGCCCCGCACCGCCACCCGGACCGCGACGAACGAGAAGGCGGTCACCGCCCAGACCAGGGCGTCGCGCAGCCAGGCCGCGGTCGAGCGCGGCGCCGGCTGGAAGCCGGCGAGCGTCGCGAGGGCGACCAGCACCACCGCGGCGGCGTAGATCGCCAGGGCCCGCCGGGCGGCGGCGCCGTGGCCCAGGTGATAGGCCGCGACGAGGGTGAAGAGGAGGAGCGTCGTCCCGGCGACGAAGTCGATGCGCGGGATCAGGACGTAGATGTAGCCGGCCAGAATGCCGCCGACGATCCAGAACTCGCCGCTGAAGGCCCAGAGCCGTTCAAGGGCGCCGCCGCGCAGGTCGGAAAGCGCCGCGGCCGCCCCGCCGCTGCGGATCGCGTGGACGAGGAGGAAGCCGGACAGGAGGATCAGCATCCCCGCGACGATGAGCGGGAAGAGCGCCGGCGACACGTACCAGACGTTGCGGACCCCCGCGAAGGAGCCTTCGAGGGGATAGGTCAGGGTCTTGAGGAGCATGCCCGTGGCGAGGGCGAGGAGGACGAGGCTCGTCCAGAAATCCGCCTTGCGCAGGGTCGGAACGGGGTCGCGCACGGGCCGCTCGCGAGGGGGTCGGCGGCGCGAAGTCGCGCCGCCTGGTTCGTCAGTTCGCGCCGGGCTTCGGGATGCCGAGCTTCTCGGGGCTGACCGTCGCGGCGCCGAGCTCGTGCAGGGTCCAGGCGAAGAGCGATTCGAGCCGGGCGAACTCCTTGCGGGCCTCCTCGCCGGTGGCGCCGGAGATCTCGTAGAAATTGTTGCCGGCCCAGTCCTTCACCTTCTGCGACCCGAGCGCCTTCTTGAACGCCTCGGCCAGGGTCTGCTTGACGTTGTCGGGTGCGTCGAGGCGGACCGCAAAGCCGATCGCCTGGCGGATCGGCAGGTGCTTGCTCAGGTCCGGATAGTCCGGGAAGGCGGAGGGGATCTCGCCCACGCCTTCGAGCGTGGCGGGCTTCGGCACCATCATGGCGAGCGGCCGCAGGCGCTTCGCCCGGATCAGCTGCTGCTGCTCGGCCAGGGAGGTGACGACCACCTGGACCTCGCCCGCGACCGCCGCGTTCTGCGCCGGAGCCGAACCGTCGTAGGGGATGTAGTTGAACTTCGTCCCCGTGCCGTTCTGGAAGGCGAGGAGATTCAGGTGATGGATCGAGCCGGAGGCGCTGGCGCCCGCGCGGATCTCGCCGGGCTTCGCCTTCGCCGCCTCGACGAGCTCCTTGAGGGACTTCCAGGGCGCGTTCGCCGACACGGACAGGACGCCCGGCGAGCCGCCGAAGATGTAGGGCTGGTAGGTCTCGGCGAAGCGGCGCTCCCAGCCGCCCTGCACCCCGGCGGTGACGTTCGACTCGGAGATGCCGGCGAGGGTGTAGCCGTCCGCCGGCTGGCCGTAGACGAAGCTCATGCCGACCGAGCCGCCGACGCCGCCGGTGCGGTTCACGACGTTGATGCGCACCGGCAGGTGCGTCTGCATCTCGCCCATGATCAGGCGGTTGATGGTGTCGGTGCCGCCGCCGGCGGCCCACACCACCACCGTGGTGATGTCGCGGGTCGGATATTGCTGGGCCTGGGCCGCGCCGGCCACGAGGCCGATCGCGGCGAGGGTGATCGCAAGGCGCATCGCTTCCTCCGTTGGGCTGGACCGCGGCCCGCGGGCCTTGATTATTCGTGCCGATCCAGTATGCCTTTGCGTATACGCAAACGCAGAAGCCGTCAACGCCCGCCATGATCGACCTTTCCAGCCTCGCGTTCGTCGGCTCGGGCCTCGTGCGGCCCGAATGCGTGCTGACCCACGAGAGCGGCCTTTTGTTCGCGGCCGACTGGGCTGGGGACGGCGGCGTCGCGGTGGTCGCCCCGGACGGATCGGTGCGGCGGATCGAGGCCCGGGGCGCGCCGCGCCCGATGCGACCGAACGGGATCGCCCTCGAGCCCGGCGGCACCTTCCTCCTCGCCGATCTCGGAGCTGAGGAAGGGGGCGTGTTCCGCCTCCGGGCGGACGGCGGCGTCGAGCCGGTCGTGACCGAACTCGACGGCCGGCCCTTCCCGCCGACCAATTACGTGCACCGGGACGGGACGGGGCGCCTGTGGATCACGGTCAGCACCCGCAAGGTGCCGCGCAACCTCGGCTACCGGCCGGACGCGGACGACGGCTTCATCGTGCTCGCGGACGAGAGCGGCGTCCGCATCGTCGCCGACGGGCTCGGTTACACCAACGAATGCCTGGTGAGCCCGGACGGGCGCCACCTCTACGTCAACGAGACCTTCACCCGAAAACTGTCCCGGTTCGCCCTGCGCGAGGGCGGCCTCGGGCCGAAGGAGGTCGTCGCCGCGTTCGGCGCCGGCACCTACCCGGACGGGCTCACCTTCGACGCGCAGGGCGGCGTCTGGATCACCTCGATCGTGAGCAACCGGGTGATCCGGGTCGCCCCGGACGGGGCGCAGGAGATCGTGCTCGAGGATGCCGATCCGGACCACGTCGCCTGGACCGAGGCCGCGTACCGGGCGGGCGAACTCGGCCGCCCCCACCTCGACAAGATCGCGAGCCGACGCCTGAAGAACATCTCGAGCCTCGCCTTCGGCGGGCCCGGGCTGCGCAAGGCCTATCTCGGCTGCCTTCTGGGCGATTCCATCGCCGTCTTCGACGCCCCCGTGCCCGGCGCGCCGCCGGTGCACTGGTCCTTCCCCCTCGGCGACCTCGCCGCACGAACCGGAGCCCGCGCATGACCACCACCAGCTTCCGCATCGCCGTCCTGCCCGGGGACGGGATCGGGCAGGAAGTGATGAAGCCGTGCATCGACGTGCTCGAGGCGGCGGTGCGGCGCACGGGCAACTTCAAGCTCCACTACGAGTGGCTCGAGGCCGGCGCCGACACCTACGTCGCCACCGGCAACGCCCTGCCGAAGGCGACCTTCGACGCGTGCGAGAAGGCGGACGCGATCCTCCTCGGCGCCATGGGCATGCCGCACATCCGCTACCCGGACGGGACCGAGATCGCGCCCCAGCTCGACCTGCGCTTCGACCTCGGCCTCTACGCGGGGGTGCGCCCGATCCGGGCGGTGCCGGGCGTGCCGACCATGCTGAAGGACCCCCGGGCCGACCGGATCGACCTCGTCATCATCCGCGAATCGACGGAGGGGCTGTTCGCGTCGCGCGGCAAGGGCGTGGTGATCGAGGACCGGGAGGCCCGGGACACGATGGTGATCACCCGGGCGACGAGCGAGCGCCTGTTCGACTTCTCGTTCCGCCTCGCCGGCCAGCGCAAGGCGAAGGGCGGGCCCGGCCGGGTCACCTGCGTCGACAAGGCAAACGTCTTCAAGAGCTTCGCCTTCTTCCGTCAGGTCTTCGACGAGCGTGCGAAGGGTTTTCCGGACCTGACCGGCGACCACGTCTACATCGACGCGACCGCGCTTCTGCTCGTGCTGAAGCCCTGGGACTTCGACGTGATCGTCACGGAAAACATGTTCGGCGACATCCTGTCGGATCTCGGCGCCGGGCTGATCGGCGGCATGGGCTACGCGCCCTCCGGCGACATCGGCGACGAGCACGCCATGTTCCAGCCCTCGCACGGCACCGCCCCCGACATCATGGGCCAGGGCAAGGCCAACCCGACCGCCATGTTCCTCTCGGGCGCCATGATGCTCGACTGGCTCGGCCACCGGCACGACGTCGCCGGCGCGGTCGAGGCGGGACGGCTGATCACCCGCGCCGTCGACGAGGCCTTTGCGGGCGGGCGCCTGCTCACCTGCGAGTTCGGCGGCGCCTCCGGCACGCAGGAAGTGGCGACCGCGGTTCTCGAAGCGCTTCAGAGCGTCGACGCAAGAGGCTGATCGGATGGAAAGAATCCGCGTCGCCACGATCGGGGCAGGCTATTTCAGCCAGTTCCACCACGACGCCTGGTCCCGGATCGACGAGGTCGAGCTCGTCGCCATCTGCGACCGGGACGAGGCCAAGGCGCGCGCCTATGCGGAGCGCTGGGGCATCCCGTCCGTCCACACCGACGCCGCCGCCATGCTCGACGCGGTCGAGCCCGACCTCGTCGACATCGCCACCCCGCCGGCGACCCATCTCGGCCTGATCCGCCTCGCGGCGCAGCGGCGCATCCCGGCGATCTGCCAGAAGGCGTTCTGCCGAACGCTCGCGGAAGCCGAGGAGGCGGTGCGGGTGGCGGACGAGGCCGGCATCCTCCTCGTGGTGCACGAGAACTTTCGCTTCCAGCCCTGGTACGGCGCGATCAAGGCGCTGATCGAGGAGGGCCGGGTCGGCGAGCTCTACCAGCTGAGCTTCCGCATGCGTCCCGGCGACGGCCAGGGGCCGCGGGCCTATCTCGACCGGCAGCCCTACTTCCAGGAGATGGAGCGCTTCCTCGTCCACGAGACGGCGATCCACTTCATCGACACGTTTCGCTTCCTCGTCGGCGAGGTCGGCGCGGTCACGGCCCGGCTCGTGCGCCTCAACCCGGCGATCAAGGGCGAGGATGCGGGCATCATCCTGTTCGAGTTCGACAACGGCGTGCGGGCCCTGTTCGACGGCAACCGCCTCGTCGACCATCCCGCCGACAACCGCCGCCTGACCATGGGCGACCTTCTGGTCGAGGGCTCGGGCGGGGTGCTGCGCCTCGACGGCTACGGGCGCATCTTCCACCGCCCGTTCGGGTCGAACGACGAAACGGAGGTGGATTACCCGTGGAACCGGGCGGGCTTCGCCGGCGACAGCGTGCTACGCTTCCAGCGCCACGTGATCGACCACCTGAAAGGGCGGGGGCCCCTGATGACCGGCGCGCGCGACTACCTGACCAACCTGCGCATCGAGGAGGCGGTCTACCGCTCGTCGGCGCAGGGCCGGCGGGAGACGCTGTGAGCCGATGAGGAGCGCCGCCGCACGGGTCGAGGCGGGCGAGGAGCGGGTCTCGCTCACCGCCCGGGCCTATGCGGAGATCCGCCGGCGCATCCTCGACAACGAGATGCCGGCCGGCACGCTCATGCTCGAACAGGAGCTCGCCGAGCTCCTGCAGATGAGCCGGACCCCGGTGCGGGAGGCGCTGATCCTCCTCGCCAAGGAGGGGATGGTCGAGGTGCGCCCGCGCCACGGCATGCGGGTGCTGCCGGTCTCCGCCGACGACATGGAGGAGATCTACCAGATCCTCACGGCGCTCGAGGCGGACGCCGCCGGGGAGATCGCCCGCCAGGGGCTGCCGGAGGCGCAGGTCGCCGCGCTCAAGGCGGCGGTCGCCGAGATGGACGCGGCGCTCGCGGCGGACGACCTCGTGCGCTGGGCCAGGGGCGACGCCGCCTTCCACCGCATCCTGATGGAGAGCTGCCCGAACCGCCGGCTGCGGGCCCTCGTCTACCAGTTCTGGGACCAGAGCCACCGCGTGCGCATGCTGACGCTCCGGCTGCGACCGAAGCCCGTCTCGTCGAACCAGGACCACCTCGCCCTCGTCGAGGCGATCGAGCGCCGCGACGCCGACACCGCCCGGGCCATCCACCGGGAACACCGCATCCGCAACGGACGCATGCTGGTCCGCCTGCTGCGCGAGCACGGCCTGACCCAGCTCTGACCCGGTCCCGCTGGCGCGCCGCCGCGCCCGCGACTAGGGTCGCGCCGCCACAGGACCCGCGCATGACCCCGTCCCGCGACATCCGCCGCCTCCTCGACATCATGGCCGCGCTCCGCGACCCGCGGACCGGCTGCCCCTGGGACAAGGAGCAGACCTTCGCGACGATTGCCCCGTACACGATCGAGGAGGCCTACGAGGTCGCCGACGCCATCGCCCGCGGCGACCTCGACCACCTGCCGGACGAGCTCGGCGACCTCCTCCTGCAGGTCGTCTTCCACGCCCGCATGGCCGAGGAGGCGGGGCGGTTCGATTTCGGCGATGTGGTGGAGGCGATCACCACCAAGCTGATCCGGCGCCACCCGCACGTGTTCGGGGACGCCCGGGATCTGTCGCCGGGCGAGGTCAAGGGGCTGTGGGAGGAGATCAAGCGCTCGGAGCGGAAGGGCCGGGAGGCGGGCGGCGTGCTCGCCGGTGTCCCGGCGGCGCTGCCGGCGCTGACCCGCGCGGACAAGCTCACCCGAAAGGCGGCGACGGTCGGCTTCGACTGGCCGGACGCTGGCCAAGTGATCGCCAAGATCCGCGAGGAGCTCGCCGAGGTCGAGCACGCGCTGGCGCACGAACCCGACGAGGTCGCGGGCGAGATCGGCGACCTGTTGTTCGCCGTCGCGAACCTCGCCCGGCACGCGGGGGTCGACCCGGAGGGCGCGCTGCGGGGGACCAACGCCAAGTTCGAGCGCCGCTTCGGCTTCGTCGAGCAAGCGCTTGCCGTCCAAGGCTCTTCGCCGAAGGAGGCCGGCCTCGACCGCATGGAGGCCCTGTGGGGCGAGGCCAAGCGGGCCGAGTGATCAGCGCCGGCGCGCGCCGGGAAAGCGCTGCATCAGCCGCGGCTCCTTCTCCGGCGCGAGGCGGATGGCGAAGACCACGCGGCCCTCGGCATCGCGCCGCTCCAGGATCTCGGCCTGCTCGTAGAGCCAGTTGATGCCGGCCCCGTCGGCGGCGTCCAGCGTCACCACGTAGGACGGGCGCCCGGTGGCGATGCGCTGCTCGATCTCGGAAAGGAGCCGGTCGATCCCCTCCCCCGTCACCGCCGAGACCAGGACCGGGCGCTGCCCGGGCCGGTCGCGGCCGGCGAGCGTGCCGAGGCGGCCGCGCTCCTCCTCCGAGAGGAGATCGGCCTTGTTCCAGACCTCGATGATTCGGTTGCCCTCGTTCGGGTCGATGCCGAGGTCGCGCAGGACGCGGCCGACGTCGCCTGCCTGAGCCTCCGTCTCGCCGTGGGAGACGTCGCGCACGTGGAGCAGGACGTCGGCCTCGATCACGTCCTCGAGGGTCGCCCGGAAAGCGGCGACGAGCATCGTCGGCAGGTCCGAGATGAACCCGACCGTGTCGGACAGGATCACGTTCTCGCCGTGCGGCAGGCGGATCGCCCGCGAGGTCGGGTCGAGCGTCGCGAACAGCATGTTCTCGGCGAGCACCTGCGCCCGGGTCAGCCGATTGAAGAGGGTCGACTTGCCGGCATTCGTGTAGCCGACGAGGGCGACGATCGGGTACGGGACCCGACGCCGGCTCTTGCGGTGCAGCGAGCGGGTCCGCGACACGCTCTCGAGGTCGCGCTCGATCCGGGTCATGCGCTCCTGGATGAGGCGGCGGTCGGCCTCGATCTGGGTCTCGCCCGGGCCGCCGAGGAAGCCGAAACCGCCGCGCTGGCGCTCGAGATGGGTCCAGGACCGCACGAGCCGGCCCTTCTGGTACTCGAGATGGGCGAGCTCGACCTGGAGCGCCCCCTCCCGGGTGCGGGCCCGGCGGCCGAAGATCTCGAGGATCAGCCCGGTGCGGTCGATCACCTTGGCGCCCCAGGCCTTTTCCAGGTTGCGCTGCTGCACGGGCGACAGGGCGCAGTCCATGACGACGAGGCTCGCCTCGTGCGCCTTCGCGAGCCCGGCGATCTCCTCGACCTTGCCCTTGCCGAGATACGTGGCCGGCCGCGGCGTCGCCACGGTCGCGATGAGGGACTCGACCACGTTGAGGTCGATCGCCGCCGCGAGGCCGCAGGCCTCCTCGAGCCGCGCCTCGACCGGGCGCGGGTTGTCGTCCTGTTCGAGGGGAGCGCCGCGCCGACGGGCCCGGTAGGCGCCGACGACGAGGGTGCGGGTTCCGGCCGCGACCTCCTTCTCCGGCTCGGCGAGCCGCTGGAGGCGCTCCTCGCCGGGCGAGCGCGGGGTCGTCACCTCAGGCCTTGTCCCCCGCCTCGTCCGGCTGCTCGAAGAGTTGGATCGGGTGGCCCGGCATGATCGTCGAGATGGCGTGCTTGTAGACGAGCTGCGAATGCCCGTCCCGCCGCAGGAGGACGCAGAAATTGTCGAACCAGGTCACCACCCCCTGGAGCTTCACGCCGTTGACGAGGAAAATCGTGAGGGGAACCTTGTTCTTCCGGACGTGATTGAGAAATGTGTCTTGCAGGTTCTGAGCACGCTCGCTCGCCATAAGTCTTTGCCTCGTCAGCCCGCGCCGCCGGCTTTGGCCCAGGGTCTGCTTCGTTTGTTCCGTCCGCGTCGCCGCGGTCCCGAACCGGCTCGACCATTACAGGGCGAAGCCTGACCTTACGCAAGGCCCCTGTGCGCTCCAGCGGACGCTTTTCGCACCGCAGCGGCTTTTGCGCCGCATCAACCACCGATCCCGAGGGACTTGAGCTTGCGGTGCAGGGCCGAGCGCTCCATGCCGATGAACTCGGCCGTGCGGGAGATGTTGCCCGAGAAGCGGGCGATCTGGGCGACGAGGTACTCGCGCTCGAAGATCTCGCGGGCGTCGCGGAGCGCCATGCTCATCAGCTTCTCGCCGCCGGCCCCGTTCGGGGTCGTCGGCACGAGGGCGCCGACCTCGGCCGGGAGCATCTCGACCGTGACCTCGGCCTCCGGATCGCCGGTGGTCAGGATCATCAGCCGCTCGACGTTGTTGCGCAGCTGGCGCACGTTGCCCGGCCAGTCGTGCGACTGGAGCACCGCCATGGCCTCGTCGGCGATGCGCCGCTTGGGCAGGCCCGTCGCGGTGCAGATCTGGTCCATGAAGAAGGCGATCAGCTCCGGCACGTCCTCGCGCCGCTCCGAGAGCGACGGCACCCGGATCGGCACCACCCCGAGCCGGTGGAACAGGTCCTCGCGGAAGCGCCCCGCGGCGATCTCGGCGGCGAGGTCGCGGCTCGAGGAGGACACGATGCGGACGTCCACATGGACCCGCGTGGTCCCGCCGACGCGCTGGAAGTTCTGGTCGATGAGGACGCGCAGGATGCGGTTCTGCGTCTCGCGGGGCATGTCCGCGATCTCGTCGATGTAGAGGGTGCCGCCGTGCGCCTCCTCGAGGGCGCCCGTGCGCCGTCCGCGCCCGTCCTCCCCCGCCTCGACCCCGAACAGCTCGGCCTCCATCGTCTCGGGGGTGATCGTCGCCGCGTTGATGACGACGAAGGGGCCGTTGGAACGGGCCGAGAGGCCGTGGATGGTGCGGGCCGCGAGCTCCTTGCCGGAGCCCGGCGCGCCGGTGATGAGGATGCGCGCGTTCGTCGGCGCGACCCGCTCGATGGTCTGGCGCAGGTGGTTCGTCGCGGTGGCGTGGCCGACGATTCGGCTCGCCTGGACCGAGCGGGTGCGCAGGTCCTTGACCTCGCGCTTGAGGCGGGAGGCTTCGAGGGCCCGCTCGGCCACCAGCACGAGGCGGTCGGCCTTGAACGGCTTCTCGATGAAGTCGTAGGCGCCGGCCTTGATGGCCGAGACCGCGGTCTCGATGTTGCCGTGGCCCGAGATCATCACCACCGGCAGGTCCGGATGCTGCGCCTTGACGAGGTCGAGCACCTGGAGCCCGTCGAGGCGGCTGCCCTGCAGCCAGATGTCGAGGAAGACGAGGTGCGGGCGTCGCGCCTCGATCGCCGCGAGCGCCTCGTCGGAATTGCCGGCGATGCGGGTGCGGTAGCCCTCGTCCTCGAGGATGCCGGCCACGAGCTCGCGGATGTCCTCCTCGTCGTCCACGATCAGGATGTCGGCGCTCATCGGCTCGCTCCCTCATGTTCTGCGGCGCCCTGCAGCTCCGGCTTCCGGCGCGGGTCGGGTTCGCCGACCGGGAACCAGAGCCGGACGAGGCCGCCGCGGCCGTCCGGATTGTCGGCGAGCTCGATGCCCCCGCCGTGTTCCTCGAGAATCTTGCTGACGATGGCGAGGCCGAGGCCGGTCCCGCCCTCGCGGGTCGTCGTGTAGGGCTCGAGCAGGCGCTGGCGGCCTTCGGGCGGAAAGCCCTTGCCGTTGTCCTGGATCTCGACGACGACCCGATCTCCCGCCTCCCGGCGCACCCGGGTGACGATGCGGCCGCGGCCGCGGATATCCTCCGGCACCGCCGCGATCGCTTCCGTGGCGTTCTTGACGATGTTGGTCACCGACTGGGACAGGAGGCGCCGGTCGAACTGGGCGACGAGGGGCTCCTCCGGCAGCTCCTCGAGAAAGTCGATCTCCGGATGCGCGATGCGCATCATGAACACCACTTGGCGCACGGTGTCGGTCAGGTTCTCCTCGTCCATCTTCGGCTTCGGCATGCGGGCGAAGGACGAGAACTCGTCGACCATGCGCTTGATGTCGTCGACCTGGCGCACGATCGTGCTGGTGCACTGGTCGAACACCTCGCGGTCGGTGGTGATGACCTTGCCGTACTTGCGCCGGATGCGCTCGGCCGAGAGCTGGATCGGGGTGAGCGGGTTCTTGATCTCGTGAGCGATGCGGCGGGCGACGTCCGCCCAGGCGGAGGTGCGCTGCGCCGCGACGAGGTTGGTGATGTCGTCGAGGGTGACCACGAACCCCTTGTCCTCGCCGCGGGCCTGCTCGCTGGTCACGCGCACGTCGATGGTGCGCTCGCGCCCGTTGCGGACGATCTGGATCTGCTGCTGGAGCCGGTGGCGGGTGTGCCGCGCCTCCTCGAGGAGGGGCAGGATCTCGGGCAGGGCGAGCTCCACCGGCTTGCCCACGAGCTCGTGCTCGCCGGCGCCGAGGAGGCCCTCGGCGGAGGGGTTCACGATGGTGATCGCGCCGCCGGCGTCGATGCCGAGGACGCCCGCCGACACGCCGGACAGGACCGCCTCGGTGAAGCGCCGGCGGCGGTCGATCTGGTCGCTCGCGGCGACGAGGCCGTCGTGCTGGTGGCGCAGCTCCGAGGTCATCTTGTTGAAGGTCTCGCCGAGATGGGCGAGGTCCCCCTCCGTCTTGCGGACCGGCACCTGGACGTAGAAGTTCCCGGTCGCGACCTGGTCGGTGGCGTGGATGAGGCGGCGGATCGGCGCGACGAGCCGGTTGGCGAAGCTCAGCCCGAACCACACCGCCGACAGGAGCACGATGAGGGCGATCAGCGCGAACATCGAGGCGAAGGCGATCTGGATGCCCCGCCGGCGCGCGTCGATGGCGAGGTACTCGCCGGCCGCCTCCCGCGCGATGCCCGGGAACTCCACCGCGAGCGGGTTCACCTCGCGGGCGACGTGCAGGAAGGCGCCGTAGGCCGGCAGGTTCACGATGGCGCCGAAGACGCGGCCCTCCCGCGGCAGGAGACAGATCGGGTCGCCCGCCTCGGACGCGTCCTGGAACGCCCCCGGCGAGAGGGTCGGGGCGGGGATGACGTCGATGTTCGCCCGGGTGACGACCTCCGCCGGCGGGCGCACGATGCGGGCGACCGGCAGGCCGAGGGAAGTGGCGCGGCGGGTGAGGAACTCGTCGAACCAGCGCCGCTCGTAGTCGTAGGCGGGCTTCGCCCGGGTCAGGTCGTCGGCCAGCACCCGGATTTCGCGGCCGAGGCTCTGGCACTGGTTGGTGGCGAAGGCGTCGGCGATCTCGACCGACTTGAAGATCACGTCCCGCATCCGGTCCGAGAACCAGGGATGCAGGCCCCGCTCGAGGGTCACCGTCGCGACGATGGCGACGAAGATCGCCGGCAGGGTGGCGACCAGGCTGAACAGGCCGACGATGCGCCCGTGCAGTCGCGCCCCGGCGACCCCGGCGAGCCGGGCGCGCACCAGCCCCCTCGCCTCCCAGGCGACGATGCCGAGGAGCAGGAGGACGAGGACGCCGTTGAGGAGAAGGACCGTGACGACGACGTCGTGGGTCGGCAGGACGGGGGTGGCGCCGGCGAGGATGAGGAACGTGCCGAGGGCCGACCACAGGGACGTCGTCACCGTCAGGGTGCCGATCCATCCCGGGCCGCGGGGCTTCAGGTCCGCCGCGGCGAGACGCCCGACGTGCTGGGCCGATTCAGTCAAGCAGCAATGCCCCTTGGGCGATTCCGCCCCGAACGCGTGATGCAGCACCACAACAGTGTGGCCGAAATAATACAAAGGCCGGCGCAGCGGCGCGCCTCATACCACCGAAGCGGCGATTCAGCTACTCACGTTGGCGTGGACGCGGCGCCCTCCCCGGCGCGATCGCCCCTTGACCCCGCGGGCGGGCGCTGTTTCCTGGCCCGGACAGATCGGGGCCGCCCATGAACATCGTCTCCGCCTTCTCGCGCATCGGCGAGGAGAACGCCTTCGCGGTGCTGGCGCGCGCGACCGAACTCGCGCTGAAGGGCCGCGACATCGTCAATCTCGGCATCGGCCAGCCGGACTTCCCGACCCCGCCGCACATCGTCGAGGCGGCGGTGCGGGCCCTGCACGAGGGCCAGCACGGCTATACGCCGGCGACCGGCATCCTGCCCCTGCGCGAGGCGGTCGCCCGCGACCTGCATCGCCGCTTCGGCGTCGAGGTGTCGCCGGACGCGGTGCTCGCGGTGCCCGGCGGCAAGGTCACCATGTTCATGGCGATCCTGATGTTCGGCGAGCCCGGCGCCGAGATCCTCTACCCGGACCCGGGCTTTCCGATCTACCGCTCCATGATCGAGTTCACCGGGGCGACGCCGATCCCGGTGCCGATCCGCGAGGCGAACGGCTTCGCCTTCTCGGCGCAGGAGACGCTGTCCCTGATCACCCCGCGCACGCGGCTCCTCATCCTCAACTCGCCGGCGAACCCGACCGGTGGCGTCACGCCGAAGGCGGAGATCGAGCGCCTCGTCGCCGGGCTCGAGCGCCACCCGCAGGTGGCGATCCTGTCGGACGAGATCTACGGCACCATGACCTACGACGGGGAGGAGCACGTCTCGCTCCTGAATTACCCGTCGATCCGCGACCGGCTGATCTATCTCGACGGCGCCTCGAAGAGCTACGCCATGACCGGCTGGCGCCTCGGCTGGTCGGTCTGGCCGAAGCCGCTCTACGACGCCGCCCGCAAGCTCGCGGTGAACTCCTATTCCTGCGTCAACGCGGCGACCCAATGGGCCGGCGTCGCGACCATCGGCGGGCCGGATTTCGGCGTCCACGGGGAGGGTTATCTGCGCCTGTCCTACGCCAACTCCCCCGAGAACATCTCGCGCGCCCTCGACCGGATGGGCGACTTCCTGGCGAGCCGGAAGGCCGCCTGACATGCTCCTCGTCGACCGGGTCTGCCTGGTCACCGGCGCCGCCTCGAAGCGGGGGATCGGGCGGGCGACCGCGGCGCTCTTCGCCGAGCACGGGGCCAAGGTCGTCGTCCTCGACCTCGACGAGGAGTCTTCCCGCCTCGCCGCCGCCGCCCTGCCGGGGCGCGGCCATGCGGGCTACGCCCTCGACGTCGCCGACCGGGAGCGCTGCATCGCCGTCGTCGCCGCGATCCTGTCCGATCTCGGCCGCGTCGACGTGCTCGTCAACAACGCCGGCATCACCCGCCCGACCCGGGTCATGGAGATCGGCCCGCAGGAGTGGGACCTGATCATGGACGTGAACCTGCGCGGCACCTTCCACATGTGCCAGGCGGTGATCCCGCACATGCGGCGGCGCCGGGCCGGCGCGATCGTCAACATCGCCTCGGTCTCGGCCCAGCGCGGCGGCGGCATCTTCGGCGGCGCCCATTACGCCACCTCGAAGGGCGGCGTCCTCGCCCTGACCAAGGCGCTCGCCCGCGAGCTCGCCCCCGACAACGTGCGCGTCAACGCGGTCTGCCCGTCGCTCATCGACACCGACATCACCGGCGGCGCCCTCCCCGAGGAGCGCCGGCGCGACATCCTCGCCGCCGTGCCGATGGGCCGGCTCGGCACCGCGCAGGAGGTCGCCGGCGCCTGCCTCTTCCTCGCGAGCGACCTCTCGACCTACGTCACCGGCAGCGAAGTCGACGTCAACGGCGGCAGCCACATCCATTGAGCCGGGACCGGGGGTCGTGACCGGTGGATGGCGCACCGGCCGGCCCGAGGCCGGGCCGCCCGAGGCCCGCACGCGGTTGCCAGCCCCTGCGGCCGCGGCTAAGAGGACCGGGCCCCCGCCGGTTGCGGCGGAGGCGTCCGCGCCTTAAGTGAACGGACCCGCTCCGGCGGCCCGCCGCAATAGCTCAGCTGGTAGAGCACGTCATTCGTAATGATGGGGTCGGGGGTTCGAATCCCTCTTGCGGCACCATCGATCGCGTATTCCGCCAAGGTGAGAGGGTCGGCGAAGGCCGCCTCTCTTGGTTCCGGGCAACGGCCCGGGGACCTCACCCCAGCCCGTCTCAGACCCCGGTCGGCTTTCCGGGCCCGCGGCGCCTTGAGTCGGCCCTCAGCCGAGGGCCAGGACGACGACGGCGCAGACGGCGTTGAGGACGGCGAGGCCGGCCAGGAT
>DATLFZ010000046.1:0-11255 GCA_035540795.1 Beijerinckiaceae bacterium
GGGCCGGGGAGAGGGGCCGGGTGAGCACGCGCGGCCTCTCCGACGCGGCTCCGCCCCTCGCCCTCTCGGCGCTGCCGCGCCCGGTGGGGCGCGATCCTTCTCCCCGACGGGGAGAAGGTGCCCGCGCAGCGGGCGGATGAGGGGCGGACGGTAACGGACGGGGGGCGGTCGCGCCTCTTCCGGTGCCGTTCCTCCCCTCACCCGGTCGCGCCTGCCGGCGCGACTCGACCTCTCCCCGTCGGGAGAGGTGGGCGCCGCCGCGTCCCGCCGGCAGGCAGACGGGGCTCGGCGGGCAATCTCCAGAACATCTGGAGGACTTCTCCAAGCCTTGGGAGGCCGGCCGGGGCATGGGGGCGGGCATTCGAGGAGACCCCCATGCCGCGCTACCGCCACGCCCTGCCGCAGCTCGACGACGCCCTCTTCCTCACCGACGGGGGGCTCGAGACCTGCCTCGTGTTCCACGACGGAGTCGACCTGCCCTGCTTCGCCGCCTTCCCGCTGGTCCTCGACGAGGACGGCCGGGCGCGGCTGCGGCGCTACTTCCGCCCCTATCTCGAGACCGCCCGCGCCCGCGGGATCGGCTTCGTCCTCGACACGCCGACCTGGCGGGCGAGCCCGGATTGGGGCGCGCGGATCGGGTTTTCGGCCGGGCGGGTCGACGAGGCGAACCGCCTCTCCGTCGATTTCTGCCTCGCCCTGCGGGACGCCTTCGCCGGTCCGCGCACCCCGATCGTGATCAACGGCGTCGTCGGTCCGCGCGGGGACGGCTACACGGTCGAGGGGCGCATGAGCGCGGCCGAGGCGCAGGCCTACCACGCCCGCCAGATCGCGGTCTTCGCCGAAAGCGAGGCCGACATGGTCACCGCCGTCACCATGACCTACCCGGACGAGGCGGTCGGCGTCACCCGCGCCGCCCGGGCGGCGGGCCTGCCGGTCGCGATCTCCTTCACGGTCGAGACCGACGGGCTTTTGCCCTCCGGCGAGACCCTGCGCGAGGCGGTGGAGACCGTCGACCGGCTCACGGCGGCGGCGCCGGCCTACTACATGATCAACTGCGCCCACCCGACCCATTTCGCCGACGCCCTCGGCCGCGGCGAGCCCTGGTTGCACCGGGTCCGGGGCGTGCGGGCCAACGCCTCGACCAAAAGCCACGCCGAGCTCGACGCGGCGACGGAGCTCGATTCGGGCGATCCGGTCGACCTCGCCGGGCGCATCCGCGGCCTGCGGGAGCGGCTCGGCCTGTCCGTCCTCGGCGGCTGCTGCGGCACGGACCATCGCCACATCGCCGCGATCTGCGAGGCCTGCACGACCGGCGAGGAAGCTTTCGCCTGAAATCCGCAAGGCTCAATCGGCTCGGCGTCACAGTATCGTCACAGAACTCGCCGGAGGGACTCGCGCGGGATAACCGGGGCGCCGCGACAGCCTGCTCGTCGACAATCGAGGAGCATTGCCGTAGCGTCCCGGCCGGCATCGGGTGGGGGAAGCCGAAGAACGGCTCGAGAAGCATGATGCGGCCGGCCACGCTGTTCGCGCTGGCCCTCCTCGGCACGATGGCGTCGAGCGGGGGTGCGGCGGAGCGCCGGGATCTGCGCGCCGCCGAGAGCTACGGCCGCAACTACCCGACCGTGCGCGCCCTCGAGCATTTCGCCGAACTGATCGAGGACCGCACCGACGGGCGCCTGCGCCTGCAGGTGTTCCACTCCCGCCAGCTCGGCGAGGAGAAGCAGACCCTCGAACAGACCCGCCTCGGCGCCATCGACCTCAACCGCATCAACGTCGCCGCCCTCGCCGACGTGTCGCCGGAGGCCCGGGCGCTGACCCTGCCCTACCTGTTCCGCTCCGACGAGCATCTCGCCAAGGTGCTGGGCGGGCCGATCGGCCAGGAGGTGCTCGACAGCCTCGAAGGGCACGGCCTCGTCGGCCTCGCCTTCTTCCGCACCGGCGCCCGCTCGATCTACGGCGTGCGCCCGGTGCGCCGGCCCGCCGACCTCGCCGGCGTGCGCGTGCGGGTGCAGCCGTCGGAGACGATGGGGGCGGTGATGCGCGCGCTCGGGGCCGAGCCCGTGCCCCTCGCCGAGGGCCAGGTCGCGACCGGGCTCGAGACCGGCCTGATCCACGGCGCCGAGAGCAACTGGCCGACCTACGTGAGCTCCGGACACCACCAGGCGGCGCCGTACTTCTCGGCGACGGCCCACACGATGTCGCCGGAGGTGCTCGTCGTCTCGAAGCAGCTGTGGGACCGCCTCTCCCCCGAGGACCGGCGCGCCTTCCGCGAAGCGGCGCAGGAGACGAGCATCGCCATGTGGGAGCGCTGGCTCTACTGGGAGGAGAGCCTGCGCAACGCCGCCGGCCAGCTCGGCATCACCGTCGTCACCGACGTCGACCGGGAGGCCCTGCAGGCGGCGGTGGGGCCGGTCTGGGAGGAGGCCCTGCGCCACCCCCGGGTCAGGGACCTCGCCGAGCGGATCGGGCGGGAATAGCCGTGTCCCACGCCCTGCCCGCGCCCCGCTCCCTCGCCCGCTCCGCGGCGGCCCTGCGCCTCCACGCCGGCCGCGGGGTGCGCGGCTGGCGCACCGCGATCCCGATCCGTTGGCGGATCCTGTCGATCGCCATCCTCAACACCCTCGCGGTCCTGGTGCTCGCCTTCTTCGTGTGGGACAGCGCGCGATCCCTCAGCGCCGCCTGGGTCGAGCTCACCGACGCCCGCAAGACCGACCGGCTGCTCGCGGCGATCCGCAGCGACACCGGCCGCATCCAGAGCCTCATCCACCGCTACTTCACCCAGCCGACCGCGGACGTGCTGATCGAGATCACCTGGCGCCGGGACGATCTCCTCGCCCGCCTCTCCGACCTCTCGGCGACGGAGAGCGCCCTGATGACGGACCTGCGCGAGCTGACGAGCGCGACGCAGGCCTTCGTCGCCGGGTTCGACGCCCTCACCCGGCAGCGCAGCGCGGTGGTGCGCACCTACGAGACGGAGGTGCTGCGGCCCGCCCACGCCATGGCCGGCCTCTACGGCATCATCGACAACGCCACCGAGAACAGCGCCTCCCCGATCTGGCCGGCGCTCGGCAAGTCGCGGGAGGCCTTCTCGGCCGCCCTCGTCGCCGCCAACGCCTTCTATCTCTCCCAGGAGCTCAAGGCGGCCGCCGACATCCGCGACAGCCTCGGCACGATCGAGCGCACGATCCCCTACATGCTCGACCTGACCGACAACGACCTGCAGCGGCGCGCCCTCGAGGCGCTGCAGGAGCGGGCGCGGGCCTTCCGGGCCGGGTTCGAGAAGCTCGCGGCCGGCTTCAGCACGCAGGGCGACACCCTGCGGACCGCGATCGACGGCAACGAGCGCGCCATGACCGCCGCCGTCGACCGCCTCGCCCGGGACGTGGTCGCGGCGGAGGTCGCGGCGCAGGCCCGGTTCGACGGGGCGCTGCGCAGCGTTTTTGAGCGCGTGGCCGTGGCCGGGATCGCCTTCATGGCGATCACCGTGCTGATCGGCATCGCCACGACGCGCAACCTCACCCGCCGGCTCGGCGTGCTCCAGGGGACCATGCGGGCGGTCGTCGACGGCGACCTCGCCCGCCGGGTCGACGACCTCGACGCCAAGGACGAGATCGGGGACATGGCACGCGCCGTCGACGTGTTCCGCACCGACGCCATCGCCAAGCGCCGGGCCGAGGACGACCTGCGCGCCGCCAAGGAGCGGGCCGAGGCGACCCTGCGCGAGCTGCGCGAGGCGCAGGCGAGCCTCGTCGAGGCGGAGAAGTTCGCCGCGCTCGGCTCCCTCGTCGCCGGCGTCGCCCACGAGGTCAACAACCCGGTCGGGATCAGCCTCACCGTCGCCTCGAGCCTGTCCCGCCGCTGCGAATCCTTCGCCGCCGGCCTCGCCGAGGGCCAGCTGCGCCGCTCGCAGCTCGCCGAGTTCGTCGACGGCACCCGGGACGCGGCCGGGCAGCTCGTCGCCAACCTCCAGCGCGCCGGCGAACTCGTGCAGTCGTTCAAGCAGGTCGCCGTCGACCGCACCCACGCGGAGCGGCGGACCTTCGACCTGCGGGAGACGACGGAGCAGATCGCGGCGAGCCTGCGCTCGGGCGTGAAGCGCCGCCGCCTCGTGCTCGAGGTCGAGGTGCCCGAGGGGCTCACCTTCGACAGCTATCCCGGGCCCTACGGGCAGGTGCTGACGAACCTCTTCCTCAACGCCGCCGCCCACGCCTACGGGGAGGGCGAATCGGGGCTGATCCGGATCGCGGCGCGCCCGCTCGTCGACGGCCAGGTGGAGATCACCTTTCGCGACGAGGGCCGCGGCATGCCGGACGAGGTCCTGCGCCGGGTGTTCGAGCCGTTCTTCACGACCCGGCGCGGCGAAGGCGGCACCGGCCTCGGACTGCACATCGTCTACAATCTCGTGACCCGCCGACTCGGCGGGCGAATCACCGTCCGCTCCCAGGTCGGCGCGGGCACCGAGTTCCGCATCGTGCTGCCCCTCGTGGCGCCGCGCGAGGAGGCGGGGCGGGACGCGACCGAACTGGTGCGGGGGCTTGCCTGATGAGCGACGACGTCCTGGTCCTTCTCGACGACGAGCCGCAGGCCGCGCCCGCGGCCGAGGGCACCTGGGCGATCGCCATCGTCGACGACGACCCGGCGGTGCACGAGGGCACCCGCTTCGCGCTCTACGACTACAGCCTGCACGGCCACGGGCTCGAGATCCTGTCGGCCCATTCGGCGGCGGAGGCGCGGGCGCTGCTCGCGGCGCGGCCGGACATCGCCGTCGTCCTCCTCGACGTGGTCATGGAGACCGACAACGCCGGGCTCGAGCTCGTCGACTACATCCGGCGCGAGCTCGGCAACGAGACGGTGCGGATCATCCTGCGCACGGGCCAGCCCGGCCAGGCGCCCGAGCGGCGGGTGATCGTCGGCTACGACATCAACGACTACAAGGCCAAGACCGAGCTCACGGCGGACAAGCTCTTCACGGCCCTCACCGCCGCTTTGCGCAGCTACCAGCAGCTGCGGCGCCTCAGCGAGATCCGGCGCGGTCTCGAGATCATCATCGAGGCGGCCTCGACCCTGTTCGACCTCAAGTCGATGCAGCGGCTCGCCGAGGGGGTGCTGACCCAGATCGCCTCCCTCCTCAACGTCGATTGCGCGGGCATCCTCGTCCTGCGCGACGCGGGCGGGCCGGAGGAGCGGCTCTCGGTCCTCGCCGGCTCCGGCTCCTACAGCCGCTACGTCCGGCACGATCCGACCGAGACCCTCGATCCGGAGCTGCGCGAGCTCGTCCGGCAGGCCCTCGTCCGACGCACGCACGAGTTCCGCGCCACCCGCTCGATCCTCTACATCCAGACCGCGAGCGGGCGGGAGATCGTCGTCGTGCTCGACGCCGCGCGGCCCCTGTCCGACACCGACCGGTCCCTGATCGAGCTCTTCGCGAGCCGCCTCTCCGTCGCCTTCGACAACGTGATCCTGTACCAGGAGCTGCAGGAGGCGAACGCCCGGCTCGAGGAGCGCGTCCTCCAGCGCACGGCCCAGCTCACCTCCGCCAACCACCGGCTCGCCGCGCAGCGCGCCGACCTGCGCCGGGCGAACCAGCTCAAGGGCGAGATCCTCGGCATCGTCGCCCACGACCTCAAGAACCCGCTCGGCGTCATCCTCGGGCGCTCCGAGATCCTCGCCGACCTCCTCGCCGCCCCGCAGACGCCGGTCGATTCCCTGCGCACCCAGGTCGGCCACATCCGGGAATCGGCGCGGCGGCTCACCGGCATGGTCGACTCGCTGATCTCGGACGCGATGAACGACACCCTGGAGATCGTCCTGCGCCGCGAGCCGATCGACTGCACGGCTCTCGTCGCCGACGTGGTCGCCACCAACCGGCCCCTCGCCGAACGCAAGGAGCAGAGCCTGACCCTCGAGGCGCCCGAGCACCTGTCCGCGAGCATCGACCCGGACCGGGTGCGGGAGGCGATCGACAACCTCCTGAGCAACGCCATCAAGTACACGCCCCTCGGCGGCCGCATCGCCGTCCGCCTCGCCCGGGACGGCGGCGGCGCCGTGGTCGAGGTGCGCGACAACGGCCCGGGCCTCATGCCGGAGGACGCCGCCCGCCTGTTCGGCCGTTTCCAGCGCCTGTCCGCCAAGCCGACCGGCGGCGAAGGCTCGACGGGGCTCGGCCTGTCGATCGTCAAGCGCATCGCCGAGCTGCACGGGGGACGTGTGG
Organism: Beijerinckiaceae bacterium; assembly: GCA_035540795.1. Lineage (GTDB taxonomy): Bacteria > Pseudomonadota > Alphaproteobacteria > Rhizobiales > Beijerinckiaceae > JAJKJG01. The sequence continues at coordinate 6,215 of DATLFZ010000046.1, forward strand.
TCGCGCACAGCGACGGGCCCGGGACCGGGAGCACCTTCTCGCTTCATCTGCCGATTGCCGGAACGAGTGATCCATGACCCAGCACATCGCCGTCGTCGACGACGAGCCCTCCGCCCGCGAGATGGTGGGCGACTATCTCAAGATGCACGGCTTCCAGGTCAGCCTCTGCGAGGGGAGCGCGAGCCTGCGCAGCCTGATGGCGAAGGACCGTCCCGACCTCATCGTCCTCGACCTCAACATGCCGGACGAGGACGGGCTGTCGATCATCCGCCACCTCAAATCCGCCGCCCCGGTGCCGGTGATCATGCTGACCGGCACCGCGAGCGCCATCGACCGGGTCGTCGGGCTCGAACTCGGCGCCGACGACTACGTGGCGAAGCCCTGCGAGCTGCGCGAGCTCGTCGCCCGCATCCGCTCGGTCCTGCGCCGGGGCGCGGCGGCGGCGCCGGCGGCGAGCGCCGAGAGCCCCGCCGCCCGCAAGGAGGTCCGGATCGGGACCAAGTGGCTCGACCTCGCCGGCCACCGCCTGCGCGGCGACGACGGCACCGACCAGCTCCTGACCCGCTCGGAATTCGCGCTCCTGAAAGCCTTCGTCGACAACCCGTCCCGGGTGCTCACCCGCGACCGGCTCCTCGACCTCGCCGACGGCCGGGATCCGGAGGCGTTCGACCGGGCCATCGACATCCGCATCAGCCGCATCCGGAAGAAGATCGAGCCCGACGCCGCCCGCCCGCGCTACCTCTGCACCGTGCGCGGCGTCGGCTACGTCTTCCATCCGAACGGCAACGGCGCCTGACGCCCGGCGGCGCCGGCCGCGCCGGCCCGCTCGATCAGCGCTGGCAATGCGGGCAGTAGAAGGTGGAGCGGCCGGACTGCACCGCGCGGACGACCGTGCCGCGGCAGCCCGGCGTCGGGCAGGGCTCGTGCTCCCGGTCGTAGACCCGGAAGGCGTGCTGGAAATAGCCGAGCGAGCCGTCCGTATGGGCGTAGTCGCGCAAGGTCGAGCCGCCGGCCTCGACCGCCTCGACGAGCACGTCCCGGATCGCCTGCGCCAGGCGCTGCGCCTTGGGCCGGGGCTTTCCCGTGGCGGTCGCGAGGGAGCCCGCCGGCGCGAGCGGGCTCAGGGCGGCGCGATGGAGCGCCTCGCAGACGTAGATGTTGCCGAGCCCGGCAACGAGCCGCTGGTCGAGGAGGGCCGCCTTGAGCGGCGTGCGCCGGCCGTGGAACAGGCGGGCGATCACCGCGCCCGAGAGTTCGTTGCCGAGCGGCTCGAGGCCGAGCCCGGCGAAGTGGCGGCTCGTCTCGAGCCCGGCCCGGGGCACGAGGTCCATGAAGCCGAACCGGCGCGCATCGTTGTAGGTGACCGTGGCGCCCCCCGAGAGCCGCATCACCACGTGGTCGTGCGCCCTGTCGCCGCCCGCCTCGCGGTGGAACTCGCCGAGGCTCGAAGCGCCGCCCTCCCCGGCCACGGTGAAGCGCCCGGTCATGCCGAGATGCATCACCAGCACCTCGCCCGAGGAGAGGTCGGCCAGGAGGTACTTCGCCCGCCGGCCGAGCGCGACCACCTCCTGCCCGGTCAGGCGGGCGACGAAGTCCTTCGGGAAGGGGAAGCGCAGGTCCGGCCGGCGCTGCTCGACCGACAGGATGCGCCTTCCCTCCATGGCGGGCGCGAGACCCCGCCGCACGGTCTCGACCTCGGGCAGCTCCGGCATCGTCCCCCCTGAAAAGCGGCCCGCCACATAGCCCTTTGCCGGCGCTTTCGCTATGCATCCCGCGGCGAAGGTGAGGCGGATGGCGGACGAAGAGGCCTATTTCGGCGACGAGCGGGTGCGCCTTTCGGACAAGCAGGGCCGGGTCAACGACGTGTTCCATTCCGTCGCCCGGCGCTACGACCTCATGAACGACCTGATGTCCGGGGGCCTCCACCGGTTGTGGAAGGACGCCCTCGTCACCCGGCTCGCGCCCCCGCTGACCCGCGCCTTCCGCCACCTCGACGTCGCCGGGGGCACCGGCGACGTCGCGTTCCGCATCCTCGACCGGGGTCCCCGGACCGAGGTGACGGTGCTCGACATCAACCCGGACATGCTGAAGGTCGGGCGCGAGCGCGCAGGCGGGCGCTACGCGGGCCGGATCGATTTCGTCGAGGCGAACGCCGAGGCGCTGCCCTTCGCGGACAAGCGCTACGACGGCTACACGATCGCCTTCGGCATCCGCAACGTGCCGCGGATCGAGGCGGCCCTGGCCGAGGCCTTTCGCGTCCTGCGCCCTGGCGGGCGCTTCCTGTGCCTCGAATTCTCCCGGGTCGACCTGCCCGGTCTCGACGCGCTCTACGAGGCCTACTCGAAAAACGTCATCCCGGCGCTCGGGCGCATGGTGGCGGGGGACGAGGAATCCTACCGCTACCTGGTCGACTCGATCCGCCGCTTCCCCCCGCCCGCCGCGTTTTCCCGCATGATCCGGGATGCGGGGTTCGTCCGGGTCGCCCACGCGCCGATGAGCGGCGGCATCGTGGCCATCCACACGGGGTGGAAGATCTGACGTGCTGAGCAGCCTCGTCCATCTGGCGCGCAACGCCCATGCGGGCTTCGTGCTCGCGCGCGAGGGCGCCCTGTCGCTGGTGGACCCGACCGTGCTGCCGCCCCCCGGCCGCGTGCTCCTGCGCTTCGCGCGCCTGTTCGAGCGCCGGCAGGCGGGCGACGGCGCCGCCCGCCTTTCCGCCGCGCTCACCCGCCTCGGGCCGTCCTACGTCAAGTTCGGCCAGTTCCTCGCGACCCGCCCCGACCTCGTCGGCGTCGCCGTCGCCCGCGACCTCGAGCGGCTCCAGGACCGGATGCCGCCCTTTCCGCGGGAGGAGGCGGTGCGCACGGTCGAGCTGGCGCTCGGGCGGCCCCTCGACCTCCTCTTCGCCGAATTCAGCGAGCCCGTCGCCGCCGCCTCGATCGCGCAGGTGCACAAGGCGCGGCTGCGCAACGCCGCCGGCGGCGAGTACGTCGCCGTCAAGGTGATGCGCCCCGGGGTGCGCGAGCGCTTCGCCCGCGACCTCCAGGCGATGCGCTTCGCCGCCCGCCAGTTCGAGCGCCTCGCCCCGGAGATGCGCCGGCTGCGCCCGTGCGAGGTCGTCGAGACGCTCGCCCGCTCCGTCGCCATGGAGATGGACCTGCGCCTCGAGGCGGCGGCGCTCTCCGAACTCGCCGACAACACCCGCGACGACCCCGATTTCCGGGTGCCGCGGCCCGAATGGGACCTCACCGACCGGGACGTCCTCACCTCGGAATGGATCGAGGCCACCTCGCTGCGCGACCTCGAACGGATCGACGCCCTCGGCTTCGACCGGCCGGCGCTCGCCCGCACGGTCATCCAGAGCTTCCTGCAGCACGCGATCCGGGACGGCTTCTTCCACGCGGACATGCATCCCGGGAACCTGTTTGTGGACGCGGAAGGCCGGCTCGTGGCCGTCGATTTCGGCATCATGGGCCGGCTCGGGATGAAGGAGCGCCGGTTCCTCGCAGAGATCCTGCTCGGCTTCATCCGCCGCGACTACCGGCGCGTCGCCGAGGTGCATTTCGAGGCGGGCTACGTGCCGGCCCACCATTCCGTCGACGATTTCGCGCAGGCGCTCCGGGCCATCGGCGAGCCGATCCACGACCGGCGCGCCGACGAGATCTCCATGGCGCGCCTGCTCACGCTCTTGTTCGAGGTCACCGCCATCTTCGACATGTCGACGCGCCCCGAGCTCGTCATGCTGCAGAAGACCATGGTGGTGGTGGAGGGCGTCGCCCGCACCCTCGACCCGAAGCTCGACATGTGGACCACCGCCGACCCGGTCGTGCGGGACTGGATCGAGCGCAATCTCGGCCCGATCGGCCGGATCGAGGGGGCCGGCCGGGGCATCCTCACCCTCGCCGGGGTCGTCGCCGACCTGCCGGACCTGGCGCTGCGCGGCGAGCGCGTGCTCGAGAAGCTCGAGCGCCTGTCCGACGAGGGCGTGCGCGTCGACGAGGGCAGCCTCGACGGGCTCGCCCGGGCGGAGGCGCGCCGCGCCCGCTGGAACACGCTCGCCCTGTGGGTGATCGCGGCCCTTCTCGCGCTCAACCTCTTCAGGTGAGGGCGATTCCGGCTTAAGGCTGGGGCATGCTCGCGAACAGGCGCATCCTCCTGGTGATCGGCGGCGGCATCGCCGCCTACAAGGCGCTCGACCTGATCCGGCGCCTGCGCGAGCGCGGCGCCTCCGTGCGCTGCATCCTCACCGCCGGCGCGCAGCGCTTCGTCACGCCCCTCTCCGCCGCGGCGCTGTCCGGGTCCAAGGCCCACACGGACCTGTTCGACCGGGACGACGAGGCGGAGATCGGCCATATCCGCCTCGCCCGCGAGGCGGACGCGGTCGTGGTGGCGCCGGCGACCGCGAACCTGATGGCGAAGCTCGCCCACGGCCAGGCCGACGACCTCGCCTCGACCGTGCTCCTCGCCACGACCCTGCCGATCCTGATCGCGCCGGCGATGAACGTGCGGATGTGGCTGCACGGCGCGACGCAGCGCAACCTCGCGACCCTCCAGGCGGAAGGGGTCCGGGTGGTCGGACCGAACAGCGGCGCCATGGCGGAGCCCGAGCAGGGGCCGGGCCGGATGGCCGAGCCCCTCGAGATCGTCGCCGCCCTCGAGCGGATGCTCGGCGACGGACCCCTCGCCGGCAAGCGCGTCCTCGTCACCTCGGGCCCGACCCACGAGCCGATCGACCCGGTGCGCTACCTCGCCAACCGCTCCTCGGGCCGCCAGGGCCATGCCATCGCGCAGGCCGCCGCGCAGGCCGGGGCGGCGGTGACGCTGGTCTCGGGCCCGGTTGCGATCCCCGACCCGCCGGGGGTGCGGGTGGTGCGGGTCGAGACCGCCCGGGAGATGCTGGAGGCGGTGGAGGCGGCGCTCCCGGCGGACATCGCCGTCTTCGCGGCGGCGGTCGCGGACTGGCGTCCCGCCGAGAGCGCATCGGAGAAGATCAAGAAGGACGGCAAGGCGCCTCCGGCCCTGCGCATGGCCGAGAACCCGG
>DATLFZ010000047.1:0-3392 GCA_035540795.1 Beijerinckiaceae bacterium
GACCGGAGGAGGTCGAAGCCGTCGACCCACGGGATGCGCCGGTCGGGCGGAAGGCGGCGGCGCAGGAGATGGCGCGGCAGCGCGTGCTCCGTTGCGGCGACCTCGCGGCGCGAGAACCAGACCGCTTCGCGCGCCCTGCGCTGGGCCGAATGGGATTCCACCGATTCCATGACGGCCGACGCCTTGGCGGCGTCGACCGAAAGCCCCTTTCCCTGCTGGACCGAGAGGCTGCGGGCCAGGGGCCGGGCCGTGACGACCACGGGGATGCCGATGTAGTCGAGGCCCGTCACGTTCGCGACGCGCGTGACCCCGATGGCCGGCAGCAGCGGGCTGAGCCGCGCCAGCGTCGCCTTCGGGTCGACGCAGCGGTGGGTCCCGCTTCGGTGGCGCTTCAGGTCCCGACCGAGCGCCGGCACGACGCCGCTCCGGCCGGCGCCGGCTCAGGCCTTCTTGGCGCGGGTCGTGCGGGGCGGCGCGATGTCGCCGTTCATCACGACCGAGACCCTCACGAGCACGGCCTCGGCCTTGCCCTCGGCGTGGCTGTCGAAGAAGTCCTTGAGGCCTCTCGGCCCGAGCTTCTCGAGGGCCGCGTTGCGGAAGCCGTTCAGGGCGTCGGAGGGGACGACGAAGACTTGATCCTCGACCCGAACCACGAGTTGACGATCGGAGGAGATCGGGATTGGGGCGTGCGCCATGGGAGAATTCCTCGTGTGAGTTCCTGCCCGCGCCGGAGCCTATTCCGGCAGTCCCGCTTCGCGCAAGGCGGCCGCCATGGGCTCGAACCTCGGATCGGCCGTGAACTTCGAACGTGATCGCCAAGTGCTTATGCGGAACGTCGGGAATTGCCGCCGGAATTCCGCTACGGCGGCCCCGGCCTCCTCGTGCCGCTCCGACGCCATCAGGGACGCGATGAGGATCCGGTAGGCCATCTCCGGCTTCTGGGTCCCCATGAGGGCTCGACGCGCCGCATCGCAGGCCGCCTCGTAGCGTCGCGAGAAGAAGTGCGCGTACCCCTGCGCGCACAGGGGGTGGTAGAGCTTCGGGTCGACCGGACTCAATTCCATCGCCCGGTCCGCGTGGACGATCGCCTCCTCGAGCTCGTTCGCATAGACCCGCACCATGCTGCTGCGCATCCAGCCCTCGGCATAGTTGATGTTGAGGCTGAGGGCCCGGTCGATCCACATCAGGCCGGCGGCGTAGTCCCCGGTGAGGCTCGCGATCGTGTGCCCGCCGAGCGCGAGCGCGACCGGGTCGTAGCGGTCGGCGTCGATGGCGGCGCGGGCGAGGCGCAGCCCCTCCTCCCTTTCCTCCTCGCGCAGCGTCTGCCAGCCCTGATCGTGCCGGGCGAGGTAGCAGGCGGCCGCGTGCGCGAGGGCGGGCGCGTAGCTCGGATCGAGCCTGATCGCCTCGCGCAGGAGCGTCAGCGCCTGCTCCGTGTCGCCCGGGCTGAGGGCCACCCGGTGGGGCAGCGCGCGCAGGAAGTAGTCGTGGGCGTCGAGGTTCTCCGCCGGGAGCCGCTGGGCGTGCCGGATCTCGCTCGCGAGGACCCGCGGTTCGATCGCCGTCACGATGCGGCGCGTGATCTCGTCCTGGAAGCCGAACAGGTCGTCGGCGCTGCCGTCGAAGCTGCTCGTCCAGATCTGCTCGCCGGCGGTGGTGTCGACCAGCTGGACGGTGATGCGCAGCCTTCCGCCAGCGTGCCGGAGGCTGCCGGTCACGAGGTAGCGCACGTCGAGCTGGCGCGCGATCGCCTGTTCGGGGAGGGACAGCCCCCTGTAGATCGACGACGATCCTTGCGCCGTGACGTAGAGCGAGCGGAACAGCGACAATCCGTTGATGATGTCCTCGACGATGCCCTCGGCGAGATAGTCCGGGCCGTCGTGCCCGGCCTGGGAGAAGGGCAGCACCGCGATCGAGCTGCGGCGGCCTCGTGCGACCGCCGGAGGCTTGGCGGAAACGTGGAGGCGCAACCCCTCGATCGTCCCGGCCGAGAGCTCCGCGATGCCCGCTTCCGTCAGTGCGAACGCCCGCACCGGACGGCGGATGTTCTTGACCCGCTTGTTGCCGAGGTCCTCGAACGAGGCGACGAGGTCGGCCGGGACCTGGCTGTACACGGCTTCCGAGATGCAGATGCCGCCGGGCGGGCTGAGGCCTTCCAGGCGGGAGGCGATGTTCACCCCGTTGCCGTAGATGTCCTCGGGCTCGACGATGATGTCGTCGACGTTGATGCCGATGCGCAGCACGATGGGATGCCCGGCGCCGCTCGCGCCGTTCAGGGAGCGGATCGCGCGTTGCAGCGCGATGGCGGCGGCAAGGGCCGAGACGGAACTCGGAAACTCGGCCAGAAGGCCGTCTCCGGTCAGTTTCACGATCCGGCCGCCATGCGCGACGATGGTCGGGTCGACCTGCTCGGTCCGCAGCTTCTGCAGGCGGTTGTGGGTCCCGACCTCGTCGACGCCCATCAGGCGCGCGTAGCCGACGACGTCGGCGACGAGCACCGCCGCCACCCGGCGGGTCGTGGGCCGAAGGGCTGGGGCGGGCTTGGCCAAAGCCGGTCGTTCGAGGACGGCCGCAGCCTCAGGGGGACCTTGCGATTCCGCTGTCCGCTCGGGCGATGCTGATGGCCGTCGTTTCAACGGTCGATCTCCCCGGCAGGTCGAGCAGGACCGTCTTCCCGTTTAGCACCCTGCCGGATCGGCGCAAGAAACCAACCGTTGCGACCACCCCGAGCCCAGGTCCCGCGTGGGCCGGGTCGGACTCACCACCACGGCCGATCGGTCGGCTCGAAGCAGCGGTAGCCGACGAAGCATTGCGGATGGTCGAGGGTGGGCGCGAAGGCGGGCCTCGTCAGCTCCGTCGGCTGGCAGAAGCGGCGGTCGCGGACGTAGCGGTCGTAGACGTGAGGGCCGCTGCCGAGGACGACCGCCCCACGCTGGAAAACGAGCCCGGCCGCCTGCTGGCAAGTCATCCGCAGGGAATCGGGGCGGGGCTGGGCCGCGGCCGGCGCGGCGAGCAGGGAGAGAGCGAGGGCGAGCGGAAGCGGGCGCATGGTACCGCCTCAACGCGCGAAGCCGTACGCGCGTTGCCTATTTCGCCTCGACCGAGAGGGCTGGCTGCGGCGACGCGAGATCCGCCGGGGGCGGGGCGAGGGGCAGCTCGATCGTGCAGACGAGGCCCGTCGCCTCGAACCCCATTGTGAGGGTGCCGCCGAGTTCGTGCCGGACGAGGCGCTCGACGAGCTGCGAACCGAAGCCGCGCCGGGTCGGCGGCACGACCGGGGTGGCGGAATGCTCGCGCCAGCGCAGGGACAGGAGAGGCCCGTCTTGTCCGTCCCGGACTTCCCATTCCACCTCCAGCTTTCCGTCCGGGCTCGACAGGCCGCCATACTTGGC